>ONWQ01000491.1 GCA_900321565.1 uncultured Eubacteriales bacterium | reverse complement strand
TCCATCATATTGATGGCAACTACCGTCGGGATACCAAGCTCAGTCAGCTGGGTTGTCAGATACAGATTCCGTTCCAGGTTCGTGCCGTCCACAATATTCAGGATTGCATCCGGGCGCTCTCCGATCAGATAGTTTCTGGCAACAACCTCCTCGAGCGTATAGGGAGACAGACTGTAAATGCCCGGCAGGTCTGTGATGATCACACCATCGTGTTTCTTCAGCCTGCCTTCTTTCTTTTCCACAGTCACACCTGGCCAGTTGCCTACAAACTGGTTAGAACCGGTCAATGTGTTGAACAGCGTTGTCTTTCCGCAGTTTGGGTTTCCAGCCAGTGCAATTCGAATTTCCATCGTTGATTTCTCCTTCCGGCCTGTGCATTTCTCAGATGTTGCTGTCCACCTCAATGCTCTCTGCGTCAGCCTTGCGCAGGGACAGCTCATACCCACGGACCGTAATCTCAATCGGATCCCCGAGCGGTGCAACTTTCCGTACCTGAATCGTTACGCCCTTGGTAATTCCCATGTCCATTATCCTGCGCTTGACTGCGCCTTCCCCGTGGATTCTGATTACCTTTGCAGAACCGCCGACAGGAATCTCCCTGAGTGTGCTCATAGCATTTTCCTCCATCAGATCATGATTTTTCTTGCAAGCTCATCATTGATGGCAACGCGTGATTCCTTTACCTTGACAATCACGTTACCGTTGAGTGTTGTAACTACCGTGACAGTGCTGCCAACCACAAACCCCAGGTTCTCCAGATGCTTTTTTACTTCCGGGCTTCCGCCGATCTTGCGAATCACGGATTCTTCGCCTGGGTTCGCATAACTTAACGGCAACATGTCCCTCCCCCTCTGCTTGCAGTCTGCACGTCAAACCTGCAGATTGCTTAATTAGTTATTTCTAACTAACCGTCATTATAGTTAACACATCTTAACTTGTCAAGCTGTCTATTCATGTTTTTTTATTTCAACATCTAACTTATTCATTTT
Source organism: uncultured Eubacteriales bacterium (assembly GCA_900321565.1). GTDB lineage: Bacteria > Bacillota > Clostridia > Christensenellales > Aristaeellaceae > UBA2943. The sequence goes on along the minus strand of ONWQ01000491.1, from coordinate 2,419 downwards.
GTATCTTGCAATCTGACAGATAAATCATATACAATCTGTATATTCCAGCCTGGCATAAAGTTTGTATGGGAGGAAAGAGCCGTGAGGCACTTCGAATATGACGCGGTTCTTCAGCAGGAACCCGATCATGGCGGAGCCTACGTCCTGTTTCCATGGGATCTCCGCAGGGAATTCGGGAAGGGTCGTCTTCGCGTGCATGCCACATTTGACGGTCTTCCCTATGATGGCAGCATTGTCAACATGGGAATCAAGCATGCTGACGGTACTGTCGCCTATCTGATCGGTGTCCTCAAATCCATACGGACACAGCTCGGAAAGCAGGCAGGAGACATGGTGCATGTTACCATTGAAGTACCGGACCAGGATCATCCGGTTCCTTGACAAAGCTACCCGGTTTGGATAGGATAAGTTGAACGATAAATCTGTTGAAAGGCCGATCATTTTGAGTACGATTAAAGATATTGCTGCTGAAGCTGGCGTCAGTGTGATGACCGTCTCGAATGTCATCAATAATAATCACTCCCGGGTCTCCCCGGGCACTGAAAAACGGGTCCGTGAAATCATGGCCAAGCACAACTATGTACCAAGCATGGTGGCACGCAGCCTCATCTCCAAGTCTTCGCGGATTATTGCTGTTCTGTTGCCCATCTGGTATGCCTCCTCCGCCAGCATGCTCCGTGATCCGTATGCAGGGCAGCTTGTCGGACACATTGAAGAGCTGCTCCGGGAAAAGGAATACTATGTGATGGTCTGTTCCTTTGAACAGGTCAGCCAGGTGCTCAAGATCCAGCAGACATGGCACATCGACGGCATGATCCAGATCATGCCACACGAAGACGCTGTCACCCGTGAACTCATACAGCAGAGCCGTACGCCGCTTGTGATCTGTGACCGTCATTTCGATGATCTGCAGATGCTTTCCGTCTGTCTCGACGATCACAAAGGAGGCTATCTCGCCACAAAGTACCTCCTGGAGCAGGGGCATCGTGACATCGGGTTCGCAGCTCCCGCAGTATTTGAATCGGCTGTCATTCATGCACGCTATATGGGATATCTCGATGCGCTGCATGAATACGCTCTGAAAGAAAACTCTGACTGGGTATTCAACGGAACCATTCACCAGGAAGGTGGTGAAGAGGTTGCCCGGCGGATCTGCAGCATGCAGAAGAGACCGACTGCCATGCTGGCAACGGAAGATCTGATCGCATGCGGCATCATCAAGGGATGTCAGGAATGTGGTCTTTCCATTCCTCAGGACCTTTCCGTAATCGGTTTTGATGATTCCATGCCATCCCGGCTGATTACCCCGGCACTGACCACTGTCGCCCAGGATGTACATGCCAAGGCAAAAACAGCGGTGGACATGCTTATGCATGCCATTTCCGATCCGGACTTCCGGAATCAGCACACGGTACTTGATGTAAGCCTTGTCACAAGGCAGTCCGTGCGCCCCCTCTAAAAAGCCTTACAAAGCGGGCAGAAATGCATTCTCACATTTCTGCCCGCTTTTGTTTCCTCAGAATCATAGATTCCTGCTGTTTTTCCTTCCGTTATCCTGCTTACGACTCTGTGCTCCGCTCAGTCCCGGAGCATATTCTTACTGCATACGCATTACAAAGTTTGCGTTTTGCAGCACGGCTTCTTTTCAGCCATGGACAGAGCATATCAAACGCATGGACATTACCCGGCCATACATCCACCGTAGCCGCAACGCCTGCTGCTTTCAGACGGTTCACATAGTCCACAGTTTCCCGGTAGAACGGTTCTCCTTCGGATACAAAAGTATAGCAGGGAGGAAGCCCGCGGCAATCCGTTTCCAGTGCCGGACTTGCATATTTTGACACCATTCCCGGTCCGAACTGTGTTCCAAGATACCTTGCCCATCCCCAGTGATTCCGTTTTGTATTCCACACTCTGCCGTGATTATCCCTGGATGATTCCGTATCACGGCAGTCCAGCATGGGGTACAGGGGAATCTGCATGGCAATATGAATCTGTCCCCGGTCCCGTGCAAGAAGACAGACCGCAGCAGCAAGTCCACCCCCGGCACTTTCGCCGCCGACAATGATGCGCGTCCGGTCAATCCCCATATCTTCCGCATGGTCCCACATATACTGGAGAGCAGCATAACAATCCTGCAATGCAGCAGGATAGGGTGCTTTCCAGGACAGCCGGTAGGCCGGGGAAACCAGGACAGCGCCATATCTGCGTGCCAGAAGCTTTCCACAGGACATGTGCACCATACCGGCCATACCCAGTGCATACCCGCCGCCATGAATCCATAGAATCCCCGGAAGGGGCTTCCCTGCATGGGACGGTTTCAGAACCAGGCAGCGCATATTCCGCCCGTGCGCAGCGACTGTAAGTTTGGTCTGCTTCATGCTCTCCCGGCCTTTCATGGAAGCTGTTTCGGATTTCG
>ONWQ01000492.1 GCA_900321565.1 uncultured Eubacteriales bacterium | reverse complement strand
CCAGGGCAAAGAGGGCTGTTTTGTATTCGTCAGCCACCTTGCCTTCGCCGCCTTCCCAGACATGGAATGTATACCGGCTCAGGAGATCCAGTGCCTTTGCATACTGTCCGTCCCGATTGAGCAGGGAGATATATGCAAGCATCAGGGCATACCGGTCAGAAAGCAGGTCCTGGTGTGCTTCCAGCAGTGCGAGCCGCTGTGTGACCGGGCAGTCCAGCCGGGCCAGAAGCTGATCCTGCTCAAGCAGAAAACGGCTGTTGTCCGGTTCCAGGCGAACGGCTTCTGCGATTTCGCCTGCGGCACGTGTCCTGTCTCCATGGTTGTAGCAGGCAATGGACAGGTTCCGGTGTGCCGGGGCCAGGTCCGGCTGCTGGCGGATGGCCGTCTCCCAGTGCTCAATGGCCTCCTCATACTGGCGTCTGTCATACAGAAGTTCACCCAGGTAATAGTGGGCTCTGGGTGCAGTGGTGAGCAATGCCACGGCCGCATCCAGAATCTTTTTCTCCAGGAGCCGGTTGGGAAAGCACAGATCCGTGGGAAGTGCTTCAGCATGCAGCGCATAAGTCCGGGCCTCATCCGTATGCCCGAGCTGTTCGGCCAGGTATGCCAGAGCATAGTATTTCATCGGACTTTCCTCCGGACATCCGGAGAGTACATCCATGGCATCCTGCAGGAAACCGGTTTCCAGGAATTCATAGGCGGTGTTCAGGTACGCTTCCAGATGCCCGCCGCAGACTCTGTCCAGAGCCTGCGCGCCGCCGGTACGATAGACCAGGGGCAGGTACAGCGGATCCACAGCCAGGCTTTCATCCAGAAAACGTGTAAGGGTTTCGGAGGGAGTGCCCAGGTGTGCCAGAATGGACGCTTTCAGGGACCTGGCTTTCATGTTATGCCAGCCGCGCAGCAGGCTTTCGTCTGCAAAGTGCAGTGCGTCAGGCAGGTCCTTGTTCCGGACTGCGATGCAGGCCAGATGATAGTATGCAGCGCCTGCAGTTTCGCCGCTCCAGGTTGCCTTGTAAAAGGCGTCCAGTGCTTCCGGCAGACGGTCCAGGGATTCCAGGGCGAGCCCCAGATTCAGGTAAGCTTCTCCGGAATATGGGTTCGGATTCCGCCAGGTCTGTTTCCGGATGGCCGCCTGGAAAAAGGGCAGGCTCTCTTCTGCCTGTGCATGCCGCAGAAGATACAGTCCGTAGGCATTGTTCAGCCGGATATCGGTGGGATCCCGAAGCAGACCTTCCAGGTAATAGTCAGAGGCAAGGAAGGTTGCGTGACGGTACTGCTCCAGGTGCTGTCCGGCCAGGTACAGTTCTTCCAGTGACTGGATCTCCTCAGGCTTTTTCAGCGCTTCAGCCGGCTCGGGGATCGGCCGGTTCTCCCGGATATACTCCTGATATGTGCACAGTGTGTTTCCCTGTGCATCCAGTACGGCAATCCGGTAGTCCCGGAGCCCTTCCACGGTATCCGTAAAAGCTGCCTCGGGGGACAGGTCCACCTGTCTGCGGTACACCTCCCGGCCGCCGGACCAGAGTACGATCCGGGCTCCCGGGTACAAACCGGTTGCATACACACGGATGCGTGCTTTGGCAGATTGCGCAGCGAGCCGCTCAGCGGCCTCTTTCCCGGTATCAAAGGGATCCGGTTCCAGCACATGCCCCTGGGCATCCAGGTATTCCACACCGAGAACGATGTCCCGGGTGGCATTACTGACCCGGCCGACCGACTTATAGGGCATGAAATACTGCACGAATGTTTTTTCTTCCTGCGGCCTGAGCCAGGTGAAGTCGGGCTGATTATCGCAGTATACACCGGTCATCAGCTCAATATAGGGTCCGTCATCGTCTGTCAGGTTCCGGTCCCATGTCCTGCCGAAATCCCCGCATCCCCATGTCCATTGCTTCTTTCCCGGGCTCACGTGATGGTCTGCCACGTGCAGGAGTCCCGCATCCCGGCTCTCGTCAAAGTTCCCGACAAAGTCAAAGTCTGAGTGCGCGGCCATATAGGAAGTGGGCACCCGGATATTCCGGTAGCGTGAGATATCCACGCCGGCAGAATAGTCTGCCTTGTAGTATTCCCCGGTAGCGATCGGGAACGTGGAGACAGCACGCTTCCCGTG
>ONWQ01000493.1 GCA_900321565.1 uncultured Eubacteriales bacterium | reverse complement strand
CCGGGTTGTGATCGACAGTCTGGAACATCTGAGCCCGGAGACATGGAAGAGATGGGCGTATACTGAGGAAACGAACTGAATGCCGGCTCCGCGCCGGCTTTTTTTCAGAATCCCATTTTGCCAAGGACTCCGTCCACGGTAACACCGGGGTGCGTGACGATCAGGCGGACGACCTGTTCCACCAGAGCCGGGTCGAACCCGTGCCGGTGCGCGATCCAGTCCGCGCCTTTGCCACGCTGATATTCGCGTGCAATCACTTCCACGGTTGTGCGCAGGTCCTGTGCAGCCTGCGGCCGGGCCGGTGATGACGGACCTAGCTCGATCCGTTCCATATCCATGCGGCCATGGTCTGTGGTCATGATGGCCATTGTGATTGGCTGATAAAACCTCCGCGGGCCGCAGCTGCCGGGGTTCAGGAACCGGACACCGCGGACTGTACGGTCGGAATACTGGTGCGTATGCCCGAGAATGACCAGCTGATATGCGGACAGATCTTCGGGCAGGTCTTTTTTCTGATGCACCATGCATCCATGGATCCCGTCCAGGTCAAACTCGCGGAAAACGGGTACGAAAGCATCCACTGCCCGGTCATTGTTCCCGCGCACGGCCAGGACCGGCGCCACGGTCTGCAGCTGGGTCAGGATCCGGTCCTGGCACAGGTCCCCGGCATGCAGGATGACATCACAGCCCTCCAGCCGGCTGAGCACTTCAGGACGGAGCAGATTATGCGTATCGGATATGATTCCGGCTTTCATGGTATTCACCTCAGTGTGCAGGGTGGGATCCTGTCCTGTATTGTATCCGGATCGTGCATTCCCCGCAATGCGTCAGATGAGAATTTCATGAGATTTCGAAGACCTGCTTTCTGTTTGCGGCCTGTTATGGTAGGATACACTATGGTAAATACTTGTTTGATCAGGGGGTATTCTATGCTTACAGATATTCTCTCCGGTGAGAAGGGCAGGTTTCCTGCCGACGCCCATACTGAACTGCGCGGACAGCTGAACCGTCAGCGCAGGGTTGTCCTGCTCTCCGGCAATGTGGTCGGGAACGCACGCTCGGATACATCCGGTGTTTCCGCACGCGTTTTCCGTAACGGCCTGTACGGATTCTCTTCCATGGCCGAATACACACAGGAAGCGGCCAGAAAAGTACTGGACGCGGCCAGCGAAAACGCCGCATTCATGGCCGGGCATGTGCAGCGGCCCCACCAGGTGCTGCCGGCGGTGGAACGCGGATGCTATATGCCCCAGACCGGGATCCATGACCCTGCCCAGTCCCTGTACCTGGACTATGCACGCGCACTGGATGCCTATGTCACAGAGCACTGTCCGGGCCTGATCAGCCGCACCATTGTTGCGACTGAGGACTCCATGGAAAAACTGCTGGTGACCTCGGACGGCATGGATGCGCACACCATCCTGCCCAGGTCCTACTGCTATGTCATCCTGACTGCCGAAACGCCTTCCGGTGTACCGGTGGAGCTTTTCAAGGCCGTGGGCGGGGAAGGCACGTTTGACCAGAACTTCCGTGATCCGGCAGCGCACTATCCGGTGATTGACGAACTCTATGAACAGCTCATGCGCAAGCGCGAAGGCGTCTATGCGGATGCCGGGGTCAGGACCGTGATCCTCGGCGGTATGATGACCGGCATGCTTTCCCATGAGGCGGTGGGGCACACTGTGGAAGCGGACCTGGTGCTCGGCGGAAGCGTGGCCGGGCATTGCCTGGGACGCAGGGTGGCAAGCGACAAGGTCACACTGACAGACTTTGCCAATACGGCCTTCGGGAGCCGCTGTCCGCTGCCTGTGTTTGTGGATGATGAAGGCACGCCGGCAGTGGACGTCCCGCTGATTGAGAACGGGATCCTGACCGGGTACATGAACAGCCGGGAAAGCGCGGAACATTTCGGCATGACACCGGGCGGGAATGCCCGGGCCTGGATGTTCTCGGATGAACCGCTGATCCGTATGCGCAATACGGCTGTGCATCCGGGTACGGATACACTGGAGGACATGATCGCGTCCATTGATGACGGGTACTATCTCATTGATTCCGGGAACGGACAGGCGGACACCACCGGCGAGTTCATGTTCGGTGTGACCATGGGGTATGAGATCCGTCACGGCAAGCTCGGGCGTGCGCTCCTGGATACCACCATTTCCGGGGTCGCCTTTGACATGCTCAAAACGGTGGACATGGTCAGCGATACCGTGACCTGGTCCAGTTCCGGTTTCTGTGGTAAAAAACAGCCCATGCCGGTAGGCATGGGTGGTCCGGCCCTGCGCTGCAAGGTCATGATTGGAGGTCGCTGAGCATGGAAAGACTGAAGAATATTGCCGGTTTGGTGCTGGCGGAAGCCAGGCGTCTCGGTGCGGACTTTGCCCAGTGCACGGTCAGTGAGGAAGTCAAGCATGAATTCAATGTGGACGGCGGCAGGTTTTCCCTGATGCGGACACTGTTCGACCGTCATGTGGGGATTACCGTGCTCAAGGCACAGCGCAAGGGCTCGGTGGCGGTCAACCGCTTCGATGAGGAAGCCGTGCGCGCAGCCGTGGCGGACTGTATGGCGGTCTGCGAAAGCTCAGCCCCGGATGAAGCCTGGCAGTTTGCGGAAGGCCCTGCGCATGCATCCGTCCGTGACGGCGCGCCGGAGTGCGATACCGAACAGCTGTTTGCCCGGACGGAAGAACTGCTCAGGGATATCGGCAGCCGGCACCCGAAAATTCTGGTGGAGCAGATGATCACGGATCATACGGCAGAGAAGACCGTGTTCATGAATTCACAGGATGTATGCTATGAGACCTGCGGGGGCAGTTATCACTTCTCGGTGATGTACTCAGCCCATGAAGGCGAAAAGGGCTCTTCCTTCTTCTTCGGGGATGTGACACTGGACCGGCTGGACAGGCCGGTGATCGACTGTGCTTTCATGGAACGCGATCTGCAGAGCGTGGAAAAGCAGATCGATACCATGCCCCTGGAAGGCAAGTTTGTCGGGACCGCGGTGCTTGCGCCGGACGCTCTGAGCGGGACTGTGCTTTCCACGATCCTGGGCAGCTTTGTCTCCGACGGCAGCCTCATGGACGGCAGCAGTATCTGGAAGGACAGACTCGGTTCCAGGGTGGCTTCAGAGGCGCTGACCCTCTCCATGACACCGCGTGCCGAGTATGTGGTGGGCGGAGCGCATTATACATCGGAGGGCTATCCGGCCGAAGACTTTGATGTGATCCGGGACGGTGTGCTCGAAAACTTTGCGCTGTCCCAGTACGGTGCCAACAAGACAGGCGGCAGGCGTGCCGGGAATGATGCCTGGAACCTGACCGTGCGCCCGGGCACCGAAAGCCTGGAAAAGATCATTTCCGGGATTGAGCAGGGCATCCTGGTCATGCGCTTCTCAGGCGGTGAGCCCGCACCCAATGGCGAGTTCTCCGGTGTCGCCAAGAACAGCTTCCGGATTGAGCATGGCCAGATCCGGGAAGCCCTGGCCGAGACCATGATCAGCGGGTGCGTTCCGGACATGCTGGAGCATATCCGGGGCATCAGCTCGGATGTACTCTATGATGGCAGCAATGCACTGCCCTATATCGCCTTTGATGGTGTGACCATATCCGGCAAATAACCGGCATGACAAACAGCAGAGCAGGGAATGACATCCTGCTCTGCTGTTTTTGCGCGTGCCTGGGCTCCGTTATCTGCCTGCATCCGGCAGAAGATCCGTGAGTTTCTTGCTGTAGAGAAAATCGTGGGTCAGCTGATCATACTCTTTCCACAGCGGCAGTGTGGGGCAGTCCGCTGCCCGGGGACAGGGTGCGGCGGACTGGGCAAGGCAGGCCACGGAAGACATGGAACCCTCCGTGAGCGTCAGGATCTCACCGATGGGATAGGCATCCGGCTGCCGGCAGAGCCGGTACCCGCCGTTTTTTCCGCTCTGACCGGTGATCAGCCCGCCGCTGACCAGATCCCGGACAATGATTTCCAGATACTTCTTGGAGATGCCCTGACGCTCAGCAATATCCCGCAGCGGGATGAAGCCATCTTCTGCATGCTGTGCCAGGTCAAGCATGACCCGGAGTGCGTAGCGTCCCTTGGTGGAAATCATGATGTCATCACCTTCCGTTGTCTGTTTTGCCTATTATACTGCAGGGTAATTCCGGCGGTCAAGAAAGTGAACATTAATTTACCTATTGACATAGTAGGTTAATAGGCATATACTCCGCTTGTCAGCAAGATCAATGGAGGATGAACGAATGAAGGTTTATGCGGACAATGCGGCAACGACCCGCACCAGCGATGCAGTGATCCAGGCCATGGTGGAGTGTATGAAGACAGACTTTGGGAACCCGTCGAGTCTGTATACCCTCGGGCAGCATGCCCGGGAGACCCTGGAAAAGGCGAGAGCGGACGTTGCACAGGCCATCGGTGCGCTCCCGGAGGAGATCCTGTTTACATCGGGCGGGTCCGAGGCGGACAATCAGGCACTGCGCTCTGCGGCCGACATCGGACGCAGGCAGGGGAAAATGCATATCATCTCCACCGCCTTTGAGCATCATGCAGTGCTGCACACCCTGGAGGCACTGAAGAAGGAAGGGTTTGAGGTTACGCT
>ONWQ01000494.1 GCA_900321565.1 uncultured Eubacteriales bacterium | reverse complement strand
TTGGTAAATCCGGGAAGATTTTTCACAATTCGGACAGGATCATGCACCGGGATTCCATCCTGTGCTGAGTCCGTGTTTCAGGATGCCGGACAGATCCGGGCCTTTGTTCTGGAAAAAGCAGGGCCTGCGCGCAAGGGGCCGGTTGCATCCTCCGGGTCGAGCGCTCCCGGGACGGACAGCAGGGAATCCGCGGGGATGCCTGGTTCGCTCAGGACTGGAGTGGTCATGCATGGCCGGCCGTGACCGGGAGTCGAGCCCTGTATATGCATGCGACGCAGGGGAGCGGGGGAAAGCCACAGGGGAGAAGAAACAGTCTCTCATCTGGCCCGGCAGGCTGCAGAACACACTCTGGCTGCCCTGTCTGCAATGACAGATTCGGGTTTCCTGTGCTATACTTCTTTCAGAACAACCGGTATAAACGTGGGGTAACGGTTCTTTCCCTGCCGGAAGCGCGACAGGCTGCGGAAACAGAAAACGAAGATGTCGTGGGACCGCATGGCCCATGCTCCGGGATATTCCTCTCAGTCAGTTGTGTAACCATCAGGAGGTTCATATGATGCGTCTGGTTCGTGTGCTTTGTCTGCTTGCATGTCTTCTGTGTGTCTGCGCATCCGTATCTCTTGCGGATCAGGTCTTTTATTTTCCTGAGTTTTCCATGCTGGTATCCATTCCGGATAGCTGGGATGTTTTGACGCGGAACATGGATCCGGATGCAGCTGTGCTGATGAAATATGGTCAGACATCGGAAAATGTCACCAGCCTTCTGACCCAGAAGAACTCGTATCTGAATGCATACCCGGAAAGCATGGACCGGGCCATCAATATCACGATGACGCCGATTGAGATCCAGGACTACTCACTGCTGGATGATGAGACCCTCGAAGATTCACTGGCGAGGCTCCGGAATAGTGTGGAAGAGCGGGGACTTGCGTGCATGGACCTGCGGACGGAGAAAATCGGGGATATCACGTACATGATCATGGAACGGGAAGAAACCGATCAGCGCTATGCTCTTCAGTGCCTGACGGCGCACAACTACTGCCTGATCAATATCACTCTGGTATCCTACGGAGCGCCTGTGTCCGATGAGGACAGGGATATGATGATGCATCTGATCCAAACGGCGCAGTATGATGTGGAGAGTGAAGGGCAGACACTGCAGCAGGGTACGATGTACTCGGACCGGTATGACAGCTGTATGTTCAGCCTGCCTGCTGGCTGGAGTCAGACCCGTTCCACAGACGACAGTCAGTCGATGGATGTCAGGTTCGGGCGGGATGACGGTTCCGCAGACACCATCATGTTCGGGGTCACAGACCTGTATGAAGAGTTTGAGCTTTCAGAGGATGAGAATCCCAGGTCCCTTGTGGGGGACGACCTGCTCCCGGAAGAGGATCTGGCATCCATGGGCTTTGATCCGACCACTGTGACCACGGTCTCGTACAACGGGATCCGGTATTACCAGAGTGAAATGCAATTTGCCATAGGGGACGAGAGCTACGGAATGTATTTGCTGCTTGCATGCAGAAACGGGTACCTGTATATGTTTCAGTTCGCTGCACTGAATGAAACGGCTCCTGATCTGATCCGTTGTGTCATGAACACTGTCCGGTACAGATGAGGTGCAGATCTGAAAGGTAAGGAACACCTTCCGGGGCATACTCTCCGTGAAGAGATGACCAGAATAAAACCTGAACCCATACAGCAGACGGGTTCGGGTTTTTGCAATTTGGCGAAAAACAATGATATACAGTTTTCATATTCCGGGGGATGATACTCTGAGTTCCTGAAACCATGGTATCCGGTTGTTCAGTCATCTCAGAATGACTGTCTGCCGCATGATGCAATCTGAGAACCTGCAGGCGCTGTGATTCATGCAGATCTCCTGACTGTTTTTCTTTCGCCAGGATGGCTTCATATTCTTCTTCTGAAATGCGGTATGCCATCATGGTTTCCGGAACGAACAGAGTTTCTCTTGCTGATTTGTGCAGGGTTTGCTGAGATGAGTATCAGACAGCACAGGGCAACAGCTGGGATGATGATTCTGTGTGAACACAGCAAGAAATGTATACGAATCCAAGAATTAGTTGATTTACCAGGAAATGGAAAAAGCTTATAATATATCATCCATGGTGAGAGCGAGAAATGAGGAATACGGATGCGCTTTTTATCGAAAAAGAGAATGGGCGAGCGCACAGTGTTCATGACTGTGTTGAGTCTTTTCTTTTTTATAACCATTCCCCTGTATATTCTGGGCTTCGGTATTTACCAGTGGGGATACCAGACGATTGAACAGGAGATTACATCTGCGCTGAGGAACTACCTATCTGATTCCAAGGAAACACTGGAGAGTGAAGTGGAGAGGATCAGAAAGCTGCAGTTTTCATGCCTGAATGATGAAGACCTGTTCTATACGATCAATGCAGAAGATATCATGTCTCCGTTTGAGCGGTCCCAGTCTTTATTGCGTATGCAGCACAGGCTGGAAGTACTCCAGGAGAGTTCGTCCTTTATTGAGGACGTGAAAGCCTGCCTGATCAGAACGAATCGCATGGTTTCAGCCAAGAACGGCATTGAAAGACTGGATGACAGCTGGAAGCGGATTCTGTTTGCACCGAAAGATACCGCAGAGTCCCAGATCACATATCTCGACGGGCAGTTGTTCCTGTCTGCTTCCTTTCCGACGATATCTCCGGACCCCACCGCTACACCTTTGTATACATTGATGATTTCCCTGAGAACAGATGCGCTGCGTGAGCGGCTGCTTTCCTTTAACCGTTACGAGAATGGCATTTGCGGAATCCATCAGGGGCAGTTCCGGTGGCTGGTTACCCATTCCTCTGAGCAGGCAGAAGGGGATGTCATTGACGGGAATCTTCTGCAGACACTTGAGCAGGAGGAAACCTCACACTTTACAGTTCATGATGAAGAATATCTGGCGGTGAGCAGTCATTCGGATTATCTGAATATGAACTTCTTTTCCTGTGTTGCGGAAAAGGATATATTTGGAGGACTCTGGCACTATCGTCTGCTTT
>ONWQ01000496.1 GCA_900321565.1 uncultured Eubacteriales bacterium | reverse complement strand
GTGCAAGCCCGTGCTGGCCACTGTAGCCCTGTTCGTGGCTGTCGGCAGCTGGAACTCATGGTTCGATACGCATCTGTACAATGGCGGACAGAAAGAACTGCATACACTGCAGTACCTGCTGAAGATGAAGCTCGCCACCACCCAGGCCAGTGCCAATGCCGCCAAGACAAGCGCGGAAGCACTGCAGACCACCACACAGACCACACCGATCACCATCCGCTGTGCGATCACGGTCATTTCCACAGTCCCGATCCTGGTGGTCTATCCGTTCCTGCAGAAGTACTTTGTGACCGGTATGGCCCTGGGTGCTGTCAAGGGCTGATGTGAGCGCGCCTCGGCGCAGAAAGAAGGCCAGTCTATGGAACTGAGAGAACGCATTCCTCCGCAGAGCCGTTTTCCGGACGGTTTCCGGATCCTTCAGGGAAAACAGGAGTATGTATCCTATCTGGAGCATTCCTCGATCCGTATCTGGCCGTCCAATGTTGCGTCGCACTTTGACTATCATATGCATACGGCCGTGGAAATCCTCATGTGTGACCGCGGCGTGTGCGTGTATCAGCTGCAGGACGAGGAATACCGGGTGCATCCCGGGGAGATCCTGATCCTGCCCTCGAACTGTCCGCATATCCTGACGGAGCCGGAGGATACGCTCCGGCACCTGCTGCTGTTTGAGCCGACCCCGCTGATGACGCTGAGGGATATGAATTCCATCGTCCCGCTCATGCAGAAGCCCATCTATATTACGGCACAGAGTGTGACGCATGATCAGGTGGAGGAATACCTGCATGAGACGATCCAGTGCTATAATGAAAAGGCCCTGCTGTGGAATTCCAAGTGCTATTCGTATCTCTTGCAGATGTATGTGCTCCTGGGTCAGCATTACCTGGAGAACATGGTCCCGAAGGAAGCGAGGCAGGCGACCGGGATTGATCCTGTGATCATGAACAGTGCGATCACGTATATCAATGAGCACTACATGGATGACCTGGCCCTGGACCAGGTCGCTGACTTCACGGGCTTTTCCAAGTACTACTTCTCACGGATCTTCAAGCAGTTCGCCGGTGTATCCTTCACGGAGTTCCTGACGCGCAAGCGTCTGAATGAGGCAGCCAGCCTGCTGATCCATACCGGGCAGCAGATCCAGGATATTGCCACTGCAGTAGGCTTCGGGAGTATTGCCACATTCAACCGTGTGTTCCGGGAGCATAAGGCATGTTCGCCTTCCCAGTTCCGGGCGATTTACGGATCGAATGTGTAAACGGACCGGACGGGTACGTAACGGAAGATTCAGTGAAGCTCCCGGATTCATGGGACGCTGCACAGGGTAAAACCTCATGTCTGACTCCTGCCGGGCTGGATCCCGGACGATATGATCAGCACCTTGTCCTTCGGACAGGGTGCTTTTGCTCTTTTGGGAAACACACGAATTACAGAAAAGCAAGGCGTTGTTTCCGAACGCCTGATCAGGTATATACGGGATGAAACATTCGCGAGGAGTCCATGCTTTCACCGCAATGAAAAAGAAGACTGCGGTTCTGCAGCCTTCCAGACGGTGCATTTCTGGCACTTTCCGGTGTATCAGGATCGGAAAAGGAAAGATTTCAGACTTCTGTTTTAATGCTTCGCGTCAACTGGCAGGTAATCCACTTCCCAGCTCACTCAAAATCCACCTCACTGGCGTTACCCAGTTCTTCCTGAGTGATCGCAAGTTCGCGATCCATCTGTTGCGCATGAATCCACTGGGCAGGATTGGTATGATCCAGCCTTTCCATTGCGAGCGTAAGCAATTCATAATCATTCAGAGCGTCCATGAGTTCCACATACTGCTCGGGAGGCAATAAAACAACTTCTGCTTCATTGTTCTTCATTACAACTGTAGGCCCTGTTTTTCTGACTTCCGAAAAGATCTGCCCCGCAAGTCCATGATTGAACTGTGTCATAGGCACGGTTCGACTGATTGCACTGACAAAGGATTGCATGACACTTAACTCCTCTCTATGAGATGATGCTACAAACTGATCGATATACCAACATATATATCAGCGTAAATGGATGATGAGTTCAAAGTATGCACGTTACCTCCGTCCATACGAAATTCCGGAAACAGGACAGGAAGAAAGCGAATGGATGCAGTGCTACAAGGAGAAACTGCGGACCGGATCAAACGCACAATCCATCAGGCTCATACCCGGTGGCGGGAGGCAGGAAAAAGTCTCTGGCTCTTACGATTCCGGATGAGGAAAATTGCTGAACTTAGATGCCAGTGGTGCTGCTTTGTCATAGATCTCCTCTGCAATCTGCCGGCAGCGTGCTGCGCTCAGCCCGGCTTTTTTCCCGACACTCAGTATCTCTTTGAGTCCCGGATTCCTCCCATTCCCATCCACAGATGTTGTGTGTTCTCCGTAGTATGTGGAACTGAAGGTCAGATCATATGCCGGTGACAGAGTCCACTGGTCTGTCTCTTCATGATAGAGAAAAGAAAAGTTCTTGCTGTGATCATCGCGGTTATGCGCAAAAACATTAAAGCACATGCGCCGGAACATCTGTTCCAGTTCGCTTTTCCGGTCACGACACAGGATCCTGGTCAGTTTCATTAATGCATGATAATCTAGGGAAGGAGCACGCCAGTCCAGCTCAAGAATGGCAGCGACAGTCAGCATATGCACTCTTTGCAGTGATCCATCGGGCAAGAGTGTACGGTCAAATCGCCGGGCAGCAAAGTACCCGCTGCAACGCCTGGATGGCAACAGCCTGGTTTCAGGAACGATAATGCCACATTGCTGAGCACAGTCCATGTATGCTTTTTCCATGATTCCGCAATCCGGGTCTTCACTGGAAGCGGGAAACTTAATGATCTATTCCCTGGTCATGACTTTTGGTTGTGTACCACCACTTGAGCCGGCAAGAGCGAACATATAATCCACATCGTCTGGTTCTTCATGATTCAGGATTTTCCGGCACTCTTCGGCAAGTGCGTCCAGATCTTCGAGCTCGGGCTGGTTCCATGAATCCCAGGCAGGCCTGTAGCAAAGGGCACCCAGGCCTGTGTCGCCGATGACAGCGAGGCGCATCATGGGAGTTACCTGATCTGGTTCCAGTCCGTGCCGCTGCAGCATGCGACGCATCAGAAGCTGCCCCCAGGCATCCGGAAGACTGTCCCCGAAGACACCATAGAGACCACCAAAATACATGCCGGTTGGAACAAAGACCTGCTGACTTACGGGCAATGAGAACGGACTGATCGGAAATCCGTGTTCGATCCATTCCGGGGTATAGGCGAAAGCAACACGGTGGTCATGGGTTTCAGAGAGCGTTCCGACTTTTCGTTCATGAAACAGGACATCCAGCTTATCGATTTTCACGGGCAACCTCTTCTATACTTTCATAGGGGACCGATTCGAAAAGATGACGGATTTCATCTGCGCAATGGAGTGCAATGGCAATCCTGGTCAGTGCAAGAAGTGAAATCTGTCCTGTGCTTTCGAACCGTTTTATGCTGCCATAACTGACACCGCTGCTGTGACTCAGCTGCAGCTGGGATATTTTCCGGCGCCTGCGAATCCGTCGGATTCTCTGCGCCAGCTGAAGCATGATCTCGTCCGGTGTCTCCCACATGTAACTGTTCATGGTAACCTCTGGATAATATGTTATCTATTTTGTCTTAATTATACCATTTCTGGATAAAATATGATCCATACAAAGTTTAAGCCACCTGTATGCAATCTGCAACAGGGAATGCGCAGCAATCAGATTGCTTCCTGACTGCATGGCTCCAATTGACGTTGTGTACCAGGAGATTCAGACACGGATCCCCGTCCGAAAGAACAGGGCTGCATATGGATCCTGCGTAAGGCCTGGAGTTTTCACGCACAGTCAGCTACAGCCCGGCTGATGTGTCAGCTGTTCTTTCTTTCAGGTTTCAGTATCCTGTGCCATGACGATGCGATGAGATGCTCTGCTTTTGGGCATGGCATCCTGCTTTGGTTCCACGTTCTGGATCGGCTTTTTCCATCGTCATGGCCTGAAGACAGGCACAGGCTGATGAAAAAACTGAGGAAAATCAACGACTTCAGCGTGGAATTATGGAGTGATGATCCTGCCCGTTCCCTGGGGTTTATGCATAAGACGATTTAGGTCCGGCATGCATGGAGGACAGTGCACTGACTGATGCGAAGGGCAAACCATACACGTGACATGGAATGTGCAGTGCTTATTGCAGGAAGGCTGGTGTCCCAGGAGTCTATCCGGGGTGTGTTGCAGCGCAGGTGTTCCGGCTTCCATTATGACCGTGTGTCCCGGGCAGCAGGATCCGGCAGAGTATGTGCTGCCTGGAACACTTCTGCGAGCATGACGGAGGCCGTGATCAGAATACCTCCGACAAGCATCGCGGGCCGGAAAGCTTCCAGTCCCAGCAGGAGAGAGAAGATGGTGCCGAACATGCCTTCACAGGACAGAATGATCCCGGCTTCGCTGGCCCGTACCACATTCTGAGCCCAGGTCTGAAGAAAATAGCAGACCCCGGTGGAGAAGAGTCCCAGATAGAGCACCGGCAGAAAGCCCTGGCGCAGCGGCCCGACAGGCAGTGGTTCATTCTGAAGGAGGACCATCAGGGCACCGAGGCAGCCGGCTGTGAGCAGCTGGATCACAGCGATCTGGACCGGCGGTTCCTGACTGCAGCCCAGGTCAAGCCACACAATATGCGCGGCGAAAAGCAGGGCACATGCAAGTACAAGCGCTTCACCAGTCCCGAACCGGAACCGGAAATCGCCCTGCAGTGTCAGCAGCAGGACTCCGGTCATGGTCATGAGACTGAGCAGAAAGGTCGCAAGCGCCGGTCGTTTCCGGGTGACGATCCAGAGCAGGAATGGGATCATGACCACGTTCGTTGCCGTGATCAGGGCTGAGCTGGAGACTGTGGTCCGGCTCTGGCCGAGCGTCTGGGTCAGAAAGGCTCCGAAGAGCAGGATCCCTGCCAGGATGCCGCGCAGGAGTGTGCGCCTTTTCAGGGGCCGAAGACGGCGGAAAAAGAGCAGACTGATCAGCAGCGCGCCTACCAGAAACCGGATCATCATGATCCAGGCTGCGCTCAGACCGGAACGGATGGCCATCTCAGTTGCGATGAATCCGCTGCCCCAGATGAGGGTGACGATCAGCAGCATGCCCATGGCCAGATAATGCCGTTTCTTTTCCATACCCATCTCGTTTTTTGCCTCCTCTGTGGTGGCTTGTCTGCCATGCTCATCGTTTTCTCTGAAAACTTCTTGCACGATAGCCTGAGTTATTTTGCAGGACTTTCGTTTCGGAAAATCCTGCCTGCATTATACCGGATGCGGCTGCGCGCGCAAGCGGCGGAGTCCGGAGCTTTTTCTTTCGGCTCCCGGGGACCGAGAAGTCCATGATCATCCTTTGAAGCCCGGACGATCGTGAAGAAAATGGAAAAAGCCCTGTCGGAATCTGCCGGAATCGCACAGGGATGGACCGAAGCCTGTGCTGTTCTGGGATTGTGTGCCGGTACAATGGAAGCAGCTGGCGGGTGTAAGAACGACACAAAACCAGGCAGGATCGAAAACCCTGGAACAGAGATATTGCGTCATGAAAGTCTGAAAAACAGGGAATTGTCCAGAACTTTGTGACGATTGGAAGGCGATATGTTCCCGCGAACCAAAGATTTTTCCCGTGCGAACGCGATACATATCGGCAAGTATGAAAAAAACAGCCGATGTGCACTGTGGGTTTGCGTCCAATACATTCAGCAGAATTTGTACATAGTGCCACATGATCCTGCCCGTTTGTGATCATCTGCTGATTTACAGGGAGAGACCTGTTGAAAACGATCACAGGCATCTGTGCCGAAACTGTCAAACGGGGCTGCAATCGCTTTTCAGGAAAGCGCACTGCGGATTCTGGTCCGGGAACTTTTGCAGGAAACACATGGGATTTCAGGCTCCGTCAGGGAAAACGTCAGAGGTACACAAAACGGGATCCTGACCGCAGGAGTGCGGCCAGGGTCCCGTTTCATGATTCTTTTCTTTGATCCGAAATTCATCATGGCCCCGTCCGGCGCAGCATATCCATGGAATCCGGGCCATGACCGGAGACATTCAGGGTCATGCGCCCTCTGTGCAGGGACAGAACGGGGGGGAGGAACTCAGGTTAATGTACAGACGTTTTCAGGCTTACCGTTCAGATAGGCGTACAGGTTGTCAAAGACGATATGTGCTCTGCGGATCATGGATTCATCTGAAAGGAAAGCAACATGGGGCGTCAGCAGAGTGTTTTTGGCATGCAGAAGCGGATACTCTTCCGGGATCGGCGGTTCCATGTCATAGACATCAATGCCGGCCCCTGCAATCTGCTCTGCATTGAGTGCATCGGCAAGTGCTTCATTATCCACAATTGGTCCGCGGGCACAGTTGATCAGCAGGGCTGTGGGTTTCATGAGCGCGATCATTTCCCGGCTGATCATTT
>ONWQ01000497.1 GCA_900321565.1 uncultured Eubacteriales bacterium | reverse complement strand
ATATCTCCATTCCCCGGCCTGCGGATCATAGATGCCGATGGGGTGCTGCGTCTGATCGATCACCTCCCGGATCGACAGAGACACAATGTTGACATAGTGCTGCCTGAAGATGATCTGATACAGACTGCCTATACACACGGTCATCACGATCGGTGTGTAATCAAACCGGTCAATGCCGCTGATGGAACGGATGAGGATGGCCGCAACCGGAAGAAGCGGGAACAGGGAAAACATGATGAGCTGTCTGAGCCGGTCATGATCCGTCCGGAGAACAAACCGGACAGAGAGAAGATAGCCTGCAAGCAGGATCAGAAAAGACACGGCAAGACAGGGCATGAAAAGCATGCCATGTTCCACACGCTCTCCCATATCCAGCTTTGTATAAAACAGGTGATGCCATGGGTTGGTGAATACAAGAACGCATGTAATCAGAGGGCCGGCGAAAAGCAATGCCCGGAACCATCCGGACGATGCCAGCCGGTCATGTCCGCCCAGACAGAGGATCCACAGAAGATAAAACACGGCTGCCGTCGTGTCCCCGATGTACTGGTAGTTTGCGGCAAACTGATAGAACGCGTTATGCCCCGGAAAGAACATGTACACGATCGTTTCCAGGAACCTGCCGGAAACCCAGACCCAGGTCGCGATACAGAAGCAGAAAAACCAGCCCCACACCGGAGAAGGCTGCCTTCTGTGAACCAGGGCGATGAGAAACAGAAAATGCAGAATCAGATACACTGACTGTATGACAAAGTTGACAATTCGATATGTTTCCATGGAACCGCCTCATGATTTGATCCGTGTTATGCATAAGGTTTACCCTGTATTGGGGACAGTTTTCTGATCGCTGATTCTATCTTAACTCAAACCCGGAGCTTTTTCAAAGGATGGACCCGGATTTTCATACCCGATCCACGCCTGCAGCTGCCTGTCGTCTATTCTTTTCTCCAGCCGGTCACTTCATCGAATACCGGCCAGGAGTCTGCAGCATAGAAGCGGTGACCGCCTTTTCCGATCACATGGCGCACATTTTCCGGCGCGCCGGCGATGCGGTAGTATTCCTGTGCGACGGCAAACTCCCGGTTGGCTGATTCCAGTGGGAACAGCGGATCCTCCATGCCGCCCACAACCACCATGGGCCGGGGCGCCGTCATGCCCGCGAGATCCCCCATGTCAAAATACTTCATGATGCCCGGAACATAGTTGCATGCGCAGTGCTGCCGGACGCCGATGGACTCAAGGTATCCGCAGAAGGACGAAGCCGGCATGACCGCTGCGAGCCGCTTTTCCAGCGCACCGGCATAGCAGGTAACCGTACCGCCGCCCGACTGACCCATGAGCGCGATCCTGCCGGCATCGATCATGTCAAAGTGCGCGAGCACGCAGTCGATTCCCCGCATCACGTCCCATACACGCTCGCCCACCAGTGTACGCCCCAGCAGAAGCGCCGACATGGCAGGCAGGCCGCACTGGGAGCCCGCAGGGGATCCTCCGCGCTCGCCGAAGGCGCGCTGCTCCATCACCAGGGCCGCCTGTCCCCGGCGCACGATCTGGAGGCCGAAATCCCGGTCGCCCTCTCTGATCTTCAGTTCATCCCCCTCATACTTCACCCGGCCCAGGGAAATGTGGCAGCCCTTGGTATGCCCCTGCAGACAGATCACCATCGGCAGCCGGACCTCATATTCCTTCGGCAGCAGCAGGTAGCAGCACACATCCACCAGTGGTTCACTGGCAAAGGTAAAGCGGATCTCCCGGAAATCATCCCGCGCTTCATCGTATTCGATATGGAACCCGTCGGTTTCAGGCGTCTCCAGCGGCAGACCGAGCAGTTCTGCCAGCTTCCGTCGGGCAGTCTCCTGCCATTGTTCAAATGGCATGCTGCCATCGTACTTCATCGTACGCGGGGCATGCCGCATCAGTTCAATGTGCTTTTCCTGCGGATTGTAATGCATCGTATTCACTCCGTTATACCTTGTCCCTGTACCTCTGATCAGAGTATCATGTTCCCACTGCCCTCAGGGTCCCTGCCAGGTCAGCACTTCCACGCTGAGCCGGCACGTAAAGGGTTCTGCCTTTTTTTCCAGGACCCATCATGAGCCCTGACCGCAGGAAAACTCCCCATAAAGGATATCGAGACATCGCACAAGACCGTCGGCAGTATGATTCGCATCATGGAGCGCGTCCATGGTTGCCCAGGCAGT
>ONWQ01000498.1 GCA_900321565.1 uncultured Eubacteriales bacterium | reverse complement strand
GCGATCGCTTTGCAGCGCTTGGGATCGCCGGGCAGGATGACATATTTCCCCACCTCTCCCGGGGCCACCTGGATATGATACAGTTTCCCATCGTTTGAATATACCATCTTTGACATGTTTTACTCCTCCCGATATCAATGATCAGTATTTTTCATCCATACTCTTTTCTGTTAGCAGCGTTTTTACTTTCCTACTCTATATGATACAATTAATAAGTAAAAAATTCAAGCCAACGCAGTATATTCCATGATTTCGTTGCCACATATCATACCTGTCCCCGCATCATCATACTATTTCCATATACAGAAAAGAGCCCATAACAGATTTGACTGACCCTGCATAGACTCTTTTCATGATTTTCAGGCTGCCTTTCAGTCTGATTGCGGTTTATTCATTATCCCAGAATATATATTTGCCCGGAAGAACGATTTTATCTTCTTTTCCGATCCGAATTCTGGAAGGAACTTGTGTGTCGATCTCAAACCGGATCCTGTTCCCCTGATAACTCCATTTGCTGCGTATCTTTCCGTTTCTTGTCTTAAGCTCCGCCTCCAGCCAGCCAAGTCTTTTGTCCGGACACGGAGCGATAACAGCTTCTTTAAAACCCGGTTGGTCTTCTTCATGCCGGATTCCTGCACACTTCTCATAAATCCAGTCGATGACGGAGCCATAGGAATAGTGGTTAAAGGAATTCATATCCTCGCTCCAGAAATCACCGTTTTCCATCACTCCATCCCAATGTTCCCAGATCGTTGTCGCCCCTTTACTTACAGAAAACAGCCAGGAGGGATATTTTTCCCGCAGTAAAAGTGTATATGCGAGTTCTTCATATCCGAAATCGCTGAGCACATGAAGGATATAAGGCGTCCCCACAAACCCGGTTTTTATCTGCCAGCCGTCTTTCCGGATCATGGCTGCCAGTGCGTCTGCTGTTTCCTGCAAAGACTGACATAAACCAAACTTCAACGCCAGAACATGCTCCGTCTGGGTTTTATATACCGGGAATTTCTTTTGGAAAGCATTTCGGATCTTTTCATAAAGGTCTCGATATTCCGTCATATCCTTTCCCAATACCTCTCCGGCTTTGACCAGAAGTTCTGTCGAACGGGCATAAAAAGCGCTTGCAATAAAATCTTCCCTGGAGGATCCTTTATAACTGCCTTGCGGGGCATCAAGACCAAGCCAGTCTCCAAAATGCGTTCCCCCGGTCCAAAGATATCTTTCTGAGGTAGCCCCTGAGATATAATCCACCCACTTTTTCATGCTCGGGAATTGTTCCCTGAGAATGTCTTCGTTCCCATAGGTCTGATAGATCTGCCAGGGACATATCACTGCGGCATCTCCCCAGGCAGCGCTTGGCTCGTCGTCCGGCAGATAATCGGGGATCACGCTTCCGACGCCGCCGTCAGCTCTCTGATCCGCCATAAGATCATGCAGCCATTTTACGAAGAATCTCTCTACGTCGAAATTCAGACTCGCCGCCTTCACAAAGACCTCCGCATCTCCGGTCCATCCAAGCCGCTCATCTCTCTGCGGGCAATCGGTGGGAACATCCAGAAAATTACCTTTCTGCCCCCAGAAAACATTGGAGATCAGCTGATTTAATCCCTGATGTCCACATCGAATAGAGCCTGTCTGACGGATATCGGAGCAGACGACGATCCCCTTAAACTGTTCGGGCTTCGGATCTCCCGGAAATGCAGCAAGTTTTATATAGCGAAACGCGAAAAAGGTCAGATGCGGATGCCAGGTCTGGTATCCTTCCCGGCAGATATATTGTATCTCCGCTTTTGCGCTCCGGTAATTTGCGTTATAGAAATTACCGTTTTTATCCAACATCTCACCGTGAAGAATATGAATTCTTTCTCCGGCCGCGGCCTGCACTGAAAACTCTGCATAACCCGTGATCTCCTGCCCGAAATCAACGACCGTATCCCCTTCCGGAGTGATCAGGATTTCTTTCGCAAATACCTCTTCCTTCTCAAGGATCTCTTCCCCTTCCTGGGGGATCAGGGCCTCGTCCGGCCCTTCAAAACAGACAACCGGTTTTGCTTCCTTGTCTTCAAAGGATGCATCGAAGATTTCTCCATCGTATATCTCACTGAACCGGATCTGGCTTTCCTTCCATGTCCAGTCCTCATCGGTCATGACATATGATTCGGTCCCGTCGCTGTACGCGATGCGAAGTTCAGCGATCAGTCCGGGCTTTCTCTTTGCCCTCTTC
>ONWQ01000499.1 GCA_900321565.1 uncultured Eubacteriales bacterium | reverse complement strand
ACTGTTTACCTATGACCCATCCGTGCACGATTACAGTACGGACAAACCGGAACTGACAGACATCGGGCATGGGCATTATGTCTATGGCAACAAGAAGGAAATAGAAGAGTATAAGAAACTGCGTGAAACCAATGAGCCACTCAAGTCGGTTACCATTCTTTCCGACGATGAGGATGAATCAGCTGCGCAGGTGCAGGAGATTCAGGTGGATGAAGAGTTCCTGAAGGCACCCCTGCACGATACAGGCAGTGTCTGGCTGGCGGTTCTTGCCTTTTTCCTGCCTCTGCTTGGCCTGGTGGGTACATTACTGTATAAGAAGTACCATCATTACAGGAATTACCGAATGTGCAGAAAAGGCACAATTGCCGGATTTGCAGTCCTTGGCGGGATTGTTCTCCTGTTCCTGATCTTCCTGCTTCTGGCGGTGGTCTGATGAAAAAGAAGCATCCTTTGGATATTGACCATGCCGAGCTTACGGATAAGCATATCCGGCTGCGGAAAATCGGATTCTTTCTGGCCCTGGCGGTTGCCGTCGGGGCTTTCGCTGTAGGAATCATTAATGTACTGCATGTTGAACACGGATGGTCTGAGATCCGGGCCGATGATGGGAGCGGACTGAACTGTGCAGGGGATTTCACGCTGCAGATAGAGCTTGGGGCAGCCTCCGGCGATGCAGCCGCAGAGCGCAGGCTGGCGATTCAGGTCTATACGCGTGCAGCGGTTAAGGCATGGCAGCTGTTCACGCCTGACATGGAAATCGCAGACATGGTGAACATATGCTGGCTGAACCGGCACCCGAACCAGACTTTTGAAGTGGATCCGGTGCTCTATCAGGCACTGCAAAGCAGCAGTGAGGCTGGCAGATGGCTGTATCTGGGGCCACTGTATGAAATGGCGGATTCTCTGATCGCAAGCCAGAATGATCTGGAAACGCTGGATTTTGATCCACGGGAAGGCGGAGATGCTGCTCTGATGCTGCAGACCATTCTTCCGTTTGTGCAGGACCCGGATGCAATCACGCTGGAGTGCCTTCAGGACAACCATGTCTGTCTGCACGTGAGTGAAAAGTATCTTACAGAAGCGGAAGCATGGGGCATTCAGCGACTGATCGATTTCTCATGGCAGAAGAATGCCTGGATTGCTGACTATATTGCTTCTAGTCTTGAAGAGGCAGAGTTTACTGCTTATACACTCGCCTCCAGGGACGGCTATGTGCGCAGCGGACCGGGGGAATACCGGCAGACGGTGTATGGCTGGAAGGATGATCAGAGCTTTCTGCTTACAGATGTTCTGTATCAGGGCGCCTGTGCCATGCTGACACTCCGCAGATTTCCACTGGGTGCTCCGCAGGAAGACGGATATTATATACGGCAGGACCATGCGATCCGTTCGCGTTTCCTGTCGGTTGCAGATGGTCTGGATCATCCGGCAGCGGATGCTGCTGTCCTGTATCGGAAGGGAGCCGGCTGTGCTGAACTGCTGATGACTGCGCTTCCGTTCTGGATTGAAGGGAAAAGCTGGGATGGCATGGATGAAAACGACCACGAGACAGAACTCCTTGTGATTCAGGAAAACAGTATCGAGCCGGTTTCAGTGCGAACACTGAAGTGGGAAGTCCCCGGCATGCTGTAAGGCAAAATGTATAATTCTATGAAATGGCTGACGGCCGGTGTGTGTTCTGAACACATGCCGGCCGTTGCTTTTTTGAAGAAACCAGGTTTTGGATGCAAAAGAATGAAAAGTATGATAGAATACATAAAAGAGTATAAAAAATGAACATAGATGCAGCACAAGGAGGGATTCCTGTGTCAAAGAAGTTTCTGTGGTTTCTTGCTATGGTTGTGTTCCTGAGCATGCAGTCCGTGGGCCGGATGGAAGATACGTCTCTCGTATTTGGTGCGGATACGCGCCAGACAACAGGGGCAGCGGAGCAGGGGAATGCAGAGATGCAGACTCCGAAACCGGCAACGGCGGACAGTGAAGTGTCTGTGACGGCGGCTCCGACTGTTTTGCATGAGGAACCAGCGGTACCCGTGTATGGTATGATCCGTGTGGCAAGCACGACTCCGCTCACCGGGCGTTTTTTCCCGGGAATGGCAGGACAGACAG
This sequence comes from uncultured Eubacteriales bacterium, assembly GCA_900321565.1. Lineage (GTDB taxonomy): Bacteria > Bacillota > Clostridia > Christensenellales > Aristaeellaceae > UBA2943. Next base: position 2,659 of record ONWQ01000499.1, on the reverse strand, counting down.
TGAGTGACATGGATGTCTGCTCCCTGCTGCATGCCTGTAATCTTGTGCGGTGGGACGGAAATACGGGAAAGTTCGTTCCGGATGAGGCAGTGGTCAGCGGGATTGTCTGCGCAGAGGATCAGGACGGGAATCATTCTTATCTGGTGGCACTGCACGATGATCTGTACTACTCCGACGGGAGCCGGATCACTGCCTGGGATTATGCTTTCTCCTATCTGCTGAGGCTGATGCCGGCAACGGAATCCACCGGGATGTCTGGGAAAATACCCCATTGCCTGAAAGGCGCAGGCGAGTATCGGAACGGTTCCCGATTCTATCTTTCAGGTGTTACCGTAGTGGATGAATATCAGCTGATGATCACGATTGATCATACATATCTGCCTGATTTTCATGAAATCGGTCTGCTGGACTGCTATCCGGTTCCGATGGACACAATCGCCCCGGGATACACGATCCGGGATGACGGACTTGGTGTCTATCTGACGGGCCCGCAGGAGACGGATCCTGTGCAGACATTGCCGGAGGGACTTCTGGGAGAAACGCTTCTGGATTCTGCATCGGGATATCTGTTTCACCCGGCAAAAGTCTCGGGACCTTATATGCTGGAACAGTTTGATGGAATGACAGCGGTACTGTCCTGGAACCCGTACTTTAAGGGTGATGTGCATGGCAGGATTCCGCAGGTACAGAAGCTGACCTATGCATGCATCCGGAATGAAGACGTAATCAGGGCGATCAGGGAAGGCAAGACGGATATCGTCTGCCGGCTGACCCGTGCGGATGTTCTGGACCCGCTGCTGCAAGATCGCGGAGCGGGCTATACCATGGCCAGCTATCCCCGGCAGGGACTGGGCATGATTTCACTGAATACAGAGCGGTATGCACTGCAGAGCCCGGACGTCAGGAAAGCCCTGGCCATGTGTCTTGACAAGGATGCTGTCGTCACGGGGACGGTCGGCTATTATGGGCTTCGTGCGGACGGGTACTATGGGATCGGACAGTGGATGTATTCCATGCTCAATGGACGCGGGGCGTCTTATCTGCCGATACCTGACGGGAATGCAACCCGGGAAGAACAGGACGCGTATCTGCAGGAAAGCAATGCCTGGAAACAGCTTACACTGGATGAGCTGGTGGCGTATTCCCTGGATATCGAGACGGCCAGGAAGCTTCTGATCCGGGATGGCTGGACACGGAATGCGGATGGAAGCATGTATGCTGAGACGGGAGAGATGGATGCCGGAGTGCCGCCTGTCCGATGGAAGGAAGCGGACGGCAGACTGATCCCACTGGAACTTACGCTGATCTGCCCGGAGGGGAACAGAATTGCGGACACGCTGAAAAGTGCATGGGTTCCGAACCTGAACCGTGTGGGGATCCGGCTGACAGTGCAGGAAGTACCCATGCCCGTGCTTGTACAGGAGTACATCAGGGATACAGAGCCTGGAACGATGCCGCGGGATGAGGACATGATCTGTCTGGCAGTCAACTTTGATCCACCCTATGACCCGGAACATGATTTTGTGACCGGACCCGATGGGCGTATCACCTGGAACCATACATGCCTCGAGGATCCGGAACTGTATCAGCTGGCCTGCAGCATGCGCGCTACGCAGGCAGGCGACATGCTGGCTTACTGTCAGAAATGGGTTGCGTACCAGAAGCGTCTCAGTGAACTCGAACCCGTGATTCCGCTGTATTCCAACATGTACTTTGATGTCTGCGCAGAGAAAGTGCAGGGATACGATCCTGTGCATACGTCATCGTTTGCGGAACGGATTCTGGGTGTTACCGTAACTGAATAGCCCTCGGGGAAAAACCGGGGACAGAAAAAGACAGAGGATGGAGCGGGTCCGTGCTCTGTCTTTGACTGTATGTGGCTTTTTTTCATAGCCTGTCAGGACTGGACGGATGCTGTCGTCTCGGGTTCCTGACGGCTCTGGTATGCATAAGCGGCACCGACAAAATCGCGGAACAGCGGATGCGGACGGTTGGGTCTGCTCTTGAATTCCGGATGGAACTGAACAGCGACAAACCACGGATGGTCCGGGATCTCCACGATTTCCACCAGGTTCCGGTCCGGATTGATTCCGGCTACGATCATGCCCGCGTCAGCCAGCCGCTGTCTGTACTCGTTGTTGAACTCATAACGATGGCGGTGGCGTTCTTCTATTTCATCCGTGCCGTAAGCCTTCATGGCCCGTGTGCCCGGAATGAGCTGACAGCGGTATTTCCCGAGCCGCATGGTATGCCCAAGCTGCCCCAGGTCCTGATCCGGCATCAGATCGATCAGCGGATGGTTGGTATTCGGGTCCATTTCTGTTGTGTTCGCATCCCGGAGGTTCAGTTGATGCCGTGCGAACTCAATGACTGCCATCTGCATGCCCAGGCAGATGCCCAGGAACGGGATTTTATGTTCCCTGGCATACTGGATGGCAATCATCTTGCCTTCCAGTCCACGGGAACCGAATCCACCGGGGACGAGGATACCATCACAGCCTTTGAGTGTTTCTGCAACATTGCTGTTGTTCAGGTTGGCAGCCTGAATCCAGCGGATCTGCACATGGGCCTTATGGAAGATGCCGCCGTGCGTGAGTGCTTCGACAATACTCAGGTATGCATCGGGAAGTTCCACGTATTTGCCGACCAGGCCGATGGT
>ONWQ01000502.1 GCA_900321565.1 uncultured Eubacteriales bacterium | reverse complement strand
GTATTGCTGCAGATCGGAACAGACTCCGGTAACACAGCATCCATCTGTGCAAACAGTTCCTGCTTTAATTCAAGATTTTCAACAATCGCTTCAATCACCAAGCATGCCTGCTTCAGAGCACCATCTCTGTCAAGGCTCACTGACAGACATTGCAATGCCTGCTCAGCCTCTTCCCGGCTGTTCAGCCCATTTTCGACACGGACAGAAATCGCACGCTTGGCATCTTCAAGTCCTTTTTGAATTCTGTCCTCCGTAAGATCAACCAGAATCGTCGGACAACCGGCTAGTGCAGCCATAGCACCAATGCCGCTGCCCATCATGCCACTGCCTATAACAACCACTGCGTTACGCATCCTGGCCTCCAGTCTGCTTTTCCTGTTTTTCCTTATAATCAATAAAGGCAACCACTCTCTGGATCAGCGTATCCATATGCCGGTCCATCAGGTACGCAGCCTCTTCGGGTTTATGATTCTGTATACACATAAAGACTAGCCGATGATAGAACAGAGATTCGCTCGGGTCTTTTCTGAAAGACTGAAATTCAGCCATTTTCGACGTAATAATCCAGCTGATAATCTCGAGCATTGAACGCAAAATCTCATTTTTCGAGGCCTGTGCAATCAGGTTATGAAAATTACTGGTTGCTTCAGCATAGTCCTCGGCTCCAACATTATCCGCATCCACATAATCGAAGTACGCCTGCATGCTCCGGATGTCGTTTTCATTTGCATTCATCGCTGCCAGGCGTGCCGCACTCACTTCAAGCCCCCTGCGGAACATCATCAGATTCATCAGATCATCTGATCCCACAAGCATGCTTGGAACAAACTGATTGAGATACGAGTTCATGCCCATATTTTTTACATATGTGCCCCCGCCTTTGCGTGTCTCTACAATGCCCAGCACATCAAGACGTTTGATCGCATCCCGCACAGTGTTTCTGCTGCAATTGAACTGTTCCTTGAGTTCAATTTCTGATGGCAGACGTGTGCCAACAGCCAACCCATCAGTGATAATCATCTGAAATAACTGTTTGTATACCTGTTCCGAAACATTCTCTTTCTTTTTCAAAACACTGTCGCCCTTCCCTGTTCGCCTTCTGTACAATTCTATCAGAGTACAATTACATTACGTCCCATACCGCGGTTCTCTTTCAGTATCTTCAGGGCATCATTGATCTCTTCCAGTGAAAAACTGCCGGTGATGGTCGGTACAATGATTCCATCTTCCACCATACGAATGGAATCAAGCATATTCTGCCTTGTCGATCCACGGATACCAAGAACCTGTTTTTCCTTGATCACCAGTTCCTGATAATTCCCTGAAAACTGAGGTACCGCATAAGCAACAGCTACAATTCTACCGCCTGGTCTCAGACAATTCAATAAAAGTTCCGTTGATTCCTGATTGCCCACCAGGTCAAAAATCACATCCATCATTTCATTGTTTGTCAGTCTCCTGATTTCTGATACCAGATCCTGCTGACGCGTATTGATGGTTGCATCTGCACCCAGTTTCCGCGCTTCTTCCAATTTTGCCTCTGTCCTGGATGCTGCGTAGATCGATGTGCCGATATGCCTGAGAATCTGTATTCCCTGAAACCCGAGTCCCCCGACACCATAGATCAGTGCATTCTCACCAGGTACGGTCTGTCCGATGTCTGTAATCGCATGCAGCATACACGCCACAGCATCCGGAATCACACACGCCTGCTCCATCGGTACTTTTTCTGCAATCGGGAAAAGATTCCTGACAGGTACCACTGCATACTCTGCGTGTGATCCATTCCGTTCAAAGCCAATCCGGACACGCTCGCGGCAGAGGTTTTCTCTGCCACCATAACACAGTCTGCAGTGGCCACATACAATATCAATTCCACAGATAACATGCGTTCCGACGGCCGGCCCTTCGGTGCCATCACCCAACCGTTCGACGATCCCCGCCATCTCATGGCCTGGAATATAGGGAAGCTTCACAGAGGCAATCATACCCTCTGCTATATGTACATCGGTCATACACAGACCACTTGCACAGATTTTCACCAGCGCCTCACCAGGCCCTGGCTCTGGGCGTGGTACTTTCTTCACATGGAGTGGCTGCCCGAACTGTTCCAGTACAGCGGCTCTCATCATTTCATTCATGTTCTGCTCCTGCTTGGTCATCTGCTGCTTTCGCCTGAGAAGACAATCCGGTTTCAACACACAAGTACACCAATGGCGTATTTCCCGTGTTTCGGATCCCATGCGAGCCACCGGAACGGATCAGGGCCAATGTCCATGGTTTTGCAGGAAACTTATTCCCGCACAAGGTAATCTCCGCTTCACCTTCCATCACAAGATAAAACTGTTCATTCCCGACATGAGGATGCTCATGTACTTCCCCGCCCACTGGCAGTGTGGTACGATGCACATAATGGAAATTCGGGTTTTCTTCAGGATTACGCGGCCAGTCACCGATCACCTTCTGTGTAGCTTCATCTCCGAAGATTGTAGAATTCACAAAGTATCCTTCCGGACAAAATGCATTTGTCACTTTATAACACGGTGCATCCTCAAGATTCCTGAATACAAACTTATCCATTCTAATCTCCTCTCGTTGCGGCTCATCCTTTGACCGCACCTGAAGTCAGGCCGGAAATGATCGGCCTTTGAAGTACAAGAACCATAATTGCAATCGGAACAGTCACCGTAATGATCGCAGCTGCCTGCTCGACCCACGGCATGGTATACTCGCCGCGGAACATCGTGATCCCTACAGTCACAGTGCGCCACAGATCATCCGTGTTGATTGTAAGTGAAAACAGATATTCGTTCCAAGCCATAATGAAAATCAGGATTGCCGTCGTAAACGTTCCAGGCGCGACGAGCGGTACAATGACCTTGATCAGTGCCTGGACCGGCGTTGCGCCATCCACTTTTGCCGCTTCTTCCAGTTCAAACGGTATCGTGCGGAAAAACGTCGTCAGATACCATACTGACATGGGCATGGCAAACGAAAGGTTC
>ONWQ01000506.1 GCA_900321565.1 uncultured Eubacteriales bacterium | reverse complement strand
TTTGGCGTGAAGGTTGCCGACAGGATGTCCGGAACGGCAGAACTATTCGGAAAATAGAAGAGTTGTTACCGGAATTGGTACGGGTTCCTGATCACGCTTCAGGAAGCCTGCCGGTGAACCGGAAGGGATGGGACAGGTTGTCGCTGCTGGCATAGGACAGCAGCGAGGATATGACAGTTTCCCGTCATTCACAATTCCCGGAATTAGTTTTTTTTCCTGTCATCACAGATACATGGGTGATACCTTTCGCCTCATCCGGGTATTCGCAAGTCAAAACATATCTTAACAGAATGTGGATAGGATCCTGAAAATCATGCAGGAACAAGGGAAAATGCTGAAAAAATAAAGGCAGGAGCCCTCTGCCTGCAGAATAATATGATGGAAGACAGCCTGATGGAGGGAATCTCCCTGTCCGCAGAGGAAAACTGTGAAGCGGAGATCCTGAAAGAGATGCGCGGGATCAGATGAAGGAAAGGAATTTCAATGGAATATTTATTCAACAATCCGGAATATGCGAAAAAAACAGAACCGGCGCTGAAGATTGCCTGCGCTGAAGAAATGAAACGATGCCTGACTGTACAGAAGAAACGCTACCCGCTGATGAATGAAGAAGACATTGTGAAATTCGCGTTTCAGGGAATGCTGGGTGTCGGTCATCTGATTCGTTCTGAAGAAGACGCGGCGAAGCGCCTGCAGGAAGAGATGAACGGACTGGAACCGAACACTGAAGAGCCGTATATCGAAACAATCAGTCCGGACTGGGTGCGAATGAATCTCAGAGCCGCGAAGGCCAGAGGGGTCACGGAAGCGGATATTGCATATATGCTCTGCCAGTCTGCACAACATAAACCGCTTTTCTTTACGCGGCAGGATGTATACAATTTTTGTGTCAGGCTGGATGATTCGGAACGGATGAAGCAGGCCGCCGCAAAGATCTTGAATGAGCATTGGCTGCCAGGTCATTCACAGCAATACCGTGACGCATACCATCCGGCATACAGAGTTCTGCATAAAAACTGCATGAGTTTTTCTTTATTGCTTCGGTGATGCAAAGGCTGCCGCCTTGGCGTGGATGATTCCGCACGCGATAACTGCGGCGTGAGCTTTTTGGCCGGTAACGCTGTTTATCCGTGAACAGAACGGAGCTCCTCTTCCAGGGTTTCGTCATCTGCACACCCTTCCGGGGCATGACCGTATTTTTCCGCCATGGTTGTCATGCTGTGATACAGCTTCTGTGAAACTTTCATGCACTCTTCCCTGGCCGGGCCGCTTCCGTAAGGAATCAGCTCCCCGAAATGGATCTGTTTTTCCCATTTGTCAATATAGGTCGGGCAGAACAGCGCGTCCTTTCCTGTCCGCTTCCGGTAGAATTCTCCGATGATTGCGAATCCCTGACGGAACTCTGTTACGCTTCCGATGGAGTACGTCGGCGTGCCGCATTCCGGGAAGATCACAATACTGTTCCCGTTTACCATCTCGTCTGTAGCTTTTTGCATTTCCGAAATCACGCTGGCCCAGCCCTGGGTCATGGGAACGGGATCCAGCTGCCTGAACACCCTTTCCGCCCGCGGGCTGACGATACCGTAGAGGCGGCGTATCTGCCTTTCATTCAGCCGCGGCATTGCCTTCCGTACACCGGTCAGCAGTTCCTCCATGTTTTCCCTGGGTTTCAGGATATCCGCATTTATCAGGAACTTGAACTGAACCGGCAGGGAGATGATGGCAGCGATCGGCCCAAACATCTCATAGTGATTGCAGCAGAAAATGATCGGCTCTTCCGGCAGATCCTCCATGGAATCGCACCGGCAGTGCATAAACAGGGACAGCGATCTGACGAGCACCCGCATCGTGAGGTGCTCCATTCCGTTCCGGTGGCGCAGCGACGTTGTTTTCATCTGTTCTACCCCTGTGTTTGTCAGTTCCCGGCGTTTTCCTGCAGAAAACGGATTACATCGCCAACAGTTTCGAAGGCTTCCTCACCGGTAAACGTTACACCGTATTTATCCTGGATTTCAAACATGATCATAATAAAATCA
>ONWQ01000507.1 GCA_900321565.1 uncultured Eubacteriales bacterium | reverse complement strand
GCCTGACGAATTACCTCATATTCATCCTCAGTCAGCGGACCGAAATCCCGGAACGTATGCAGGTTGTCCTCCATCTGCTGCAGATTGCTCATGCCACTAAGCACAGACAGGATATTGTCCAGACTGGCAGCAAACCGCAGCGCCCAGCCGGAGCAGGAAAGAGCTTTCCCAGCGCGCTCAAAGACTGCTTTGACTTCCGGTATCGGATCGGCTAGGACACCACCCTTGACCGGTTCCATGATGGTCACAGGTTTCCCGTGTGCACGGCATATTTCCCAGTTTCTGCGGGACGCAACACCCGGGTTATCCCAGTCCGCATAGTTGATCTGAAGCTGGACAAAATCGACTTCCGGATGTTTATCGAGCAGATCTTCCAGAAGATCCGGGTCTGCATGGAAGGAAAAGCCCGCATGCCGGATCAGGCCTTTTGCTTTCTGTTCCTGAACAAAGTCCCAGAGATGATACTCGTCATATTTTTTATAGGTCCCGCGCTGCAGTGCATGCAGGAGATAGTAATCAAAATATCCGGCCTGAGTGCGCTCAAGGCTTGTATAGAATTCCTGCTTGGCACTGGCTTCATCATGGCACTGCATGGTGGCATGGAGTTTGGTCGCAATGGTATAGGCCTCCCTGGGATAGCGTTTGGCCACAGCCTCACGGAATGCGACTTCGCTCTGCCCACGGTCATACACGAAGGCAGTATCAAAGTAAGTACCGCCAGCAGCGATGAACCGGTCCGTCATTTCACAGACCTGCGGTATATCAATGGACCCGTCGGCTAGTTTCGGAAGTCGCATCAGGCCAAACCCGAGACGGAGTGGAAGCGTTTGATTCATGAACAATATCTCCTTTCACTGGCATGGATAAGAGGAAAGTATCGTCGATTCTTTACATCACAGCCATCATAAAACAGGAGAATAAAAAGTGCAAGGTTACGTTGTAGTGCCCAGCAAAACAGACTTCGGTCTGTGAATTCAGACTCCGGCGTTTCCGGACGAATGTCTGTTCTGTGTGTCAGTTTTCGGTTGTCTGCGCAAACTGCGCACTGTAGAGACCTGCATAGAATCCATTTTTCGACAGCAGTTCCTCATGCCGTCCCTGTTCAATGATATGACCGTCCTTCATGACCAGGATCTGATCCGCTTCCCGGATGGTGGACAGGCGATGGGCCACGATGAAACTGGTCCGACCATGCATCAGCTGATCAAACGCTTCCTGAATCAGCATTTCTGTCCGTGTATCAATGCTGGAAGTCGCTTCATCCAATATCAGCATGGGAGGCAGGCAGAGCATAACGCGGGTAATACACAGAAGCTGTTTTTGTCCCTGACTGAGACTGTCATCCGTAAGCACTGTATCCAGTCGTTCCGGGAGCCTGCGGATGAATTCCCAGCTGTGGGCTTTCCTGGCTGCTTCGATGATCTCCGCATCTGTGGCATCCGGTTTCCCGATGGCAATATTCTCGCGCACCGTACCATGCCTGAGCCATGTATCCTGCAGGACCATACCATAGGTACGCCGCAGGGACGATCTGGAGACTGTCTGTGTATCCTGCCCATCGATTGAGATGGAACCCTTCTGCGGATCATAAAAGCGCATGAGCAGATTGATCAGTGTGGTTTTCCCGCACCCTGTAGGTCCCACAATGGCGATTTTCATACCCGGCTCTGCATGGAAACTGAAGTGTTCAATCAGGGGCCGGTCCGGTGTGTAGGAAAAGTCCACATTCTGGATCTCCACCTGTCCGCCCCGGTGGATCAGGTCAGTTTCCGGGCAAGGTGCCTCGGCTTCCGCCTCGATCAGTTCAAAGACGCGTGCCGCACAGGCCAGGGCATTCTGAAGTTCCGTGATCACGGAGGAGATTTCATTGAAGGGTTTCATATACTGATTGGCATAGGACAGAAGCACGGTCAGTCCGCCGACCGTCAGGGGACCGCTGAGAATGCGCAGAGCTCCCACCAGGGCAACCACGGCATAGATTCCGCTGTTCACCGCCCGGGTCGACGGGTTGGTGAGGGAACTGTAAAAGACGGCTTTCTGGGAATACCCCTGGAGCTCTTCATTGATCCTGCGGAAACGGTCCGAGGCACGCTGCTCATATCCGAAGGCCTTGACTATCTTCTGGTTTCCGATCAGTTCATTGATGAACGCGGTCTGCCGGCCCCGGGTTGCTGTCTGTTTTGAAAACATATGGAAGGAATGCCTGGCAATCCACCGTGCCACAAGGAAACTGACCGGTGTGAGCACCAGAACCAGCAGGGTAATGCGCAGATCCTTGGACAGCATGAATGCCAGTGTAAGAAGAATCGTGACCACGCCGGAGAAGAGCTGGGTAAACCCAAGCAGAAGTCCGTCAGAAAGCTGATCAGTATCAGCAATGATGCGCTGCACGATATCGCCGCTGCTGTGGCTGTCCAGATAGGAAAGCGGAAGGATCTGTATCCTTCGTATGGCACGGGAACGGATCTCCTGGACCGTACGGAATGCCAGACGGTTGTTGATCAGATTCATGATCCAGGTGCCCAGTGAAGAAAGAATCACAAGGATCAGCACAGTGCCGAGGATCCGGAGCATATCTTCAAACAGTACCTGATCCGGTCCCAGGATCCGGTCAATCGCATCCCCGAAGAGGATCGGAACATAGAGCTGCAGAACAACCGTCAGCGCAGACAGGAGAATACTGAGGATCAGGAGAAGACGGTATCGTCCGATGACAGACAGAACCTTTCTGAGTGTACGGAGACTGGCATCCTTCCTGAGAGCTGTCTTGCTCATGCCATCACCCCCTCAGCGCGCATAGCCTGATCAGCAGCCGGTGCATCCTTCGGGAACTGGGAAGCATGGATCTCCTGATAAACCGGGCAGGCTGCAAGCAGTTCCTCATGGGTACCGTTGCCTTTGAGCTGTCCGTCGTCCAGGACCAGGATCCGGTCCGCATGCCGGACTGTGGATGCACGCTGCGAGATCAGAATCACAGTCATCTTTCCGGGAAGCGCCGCAAGTGCGCGCCGGAGTGCCAGGTCTGTGGCATAATCCAGAGCACTGGCCGAATCATCCAGGATCAGTATTTCCGGCTTTTTCACCAGGGCGCGGGCAATGGTGAGCCGCTGGCGCTGGCCGCCGGACAGATTCCGGCCGCCCTGTTCCACATGCGCATCCAGCCCTCCGTCCTTGCCACGGACAATCTCGGCTGCCTGCGCGGTCTCAAGTGCACTCCAGAGCTCATCATCGGATGCCTTCTCGTTACCCCAGCGCAGGTTATCCCGGATGGTACCTTCAAACAGGACTGCTTTCTGCGGTACCATGGCAATCTTCCGGATCAGCGCACCTTCCGGATAGTCGCGTACATCCGTGCCGTCCACAAGCACATGGCCGGAAGATGTATCATAGAAGCGTGCAAGCAGCTGTATGACTGTCGTCTTACCACTGCCGGTACCGCCGATGATGCCGACGGTCTGACCTTTCAGGATTCTGAAATCCACGTCTGTCAGCGCTTCATCTCCGGACCCGGCATAGGCAAAGGATACATGCTCAAATGCCACGGCAGGGACATTCCCTGATGTCTGGGGCTGGTTCACTGAATCCGGGTAGTGCATGGAAGGCTCAATCTCCAGCATACCCTGCACGCGCCGGGCACAGGCCATGGACTTGTTGATGGTGATCATGAGGGAGGCCAGTTTCACCAGTTCCACCACGATCTGAGCCATATAATTGTACAGTGCCACTACATCACCCTGCTGGAGGATTCCGGACTGAACCTGAAGGGCACCCCTGCGGATCAGCAGGATGGTAGCTGCATTTATAATAAGGTAGGTTGCCGGATTCATCAGGGCGGAAAGCCGGCCGACCTGTTCGTTGATCCGCGTAAGCATCCGGTTCTGACGGTCAAACGCCTCGATTTCCGACGATTCCTTGCAG
>ONWQ01000509.1 GCA_900321565.1 uncultured Eubacteriales bacterium | reverse complement strand
CGAGCTGAAATGCAAACCTTCTGCGATATCGGTTCCAGAGACTATTTCCGCAATAAGATTCTTCTTCCGCTGCTGGAAAGCGGCAGACTGAAGCGCACGATCCCCGACAAGCCCAACAGCAGCAAACAGAAGTATATCAGGGCTTAAGCTGCAAGCTGACGATGCGGTTGTTTCCTTGTTCGCCCCGAAAGAGAATCTCTGACGGCCTTTGTCAGCCGCCGGAGATTTTTCATTCCTGTATTCCTTCCCGGGCAGATCGGACGATATCCGGAAGCAGGCCTGCGATTCCGTCTTTCCCATTTTCATACGCCATGTATGCATGGCTGTGAAAGTGCACGCACATCACACGTGCTGCGCGGCCTGCACAGGGAAAAGAACACGCGAAAGAACAGGAATTTCATTGAAAATCAGCACGTGCTCTGGTATCATACATCTATTACAAGACAGTGAGGAGATGGAACGTGCCAACTTTGAAAGATGTGGCTGAGCGTGCGGGCGTTACGGTGACCACGGTCTCCAGAATGCTGAACGGACGCGTCAGGGTGAGCAGTGCCACACAGGAAAGGATCCGTCAGGCCATGGAGGAACTGGGGTATTATCCCAATGAGATGGCGCGCTCTCTGGCCCGCAAGAACAGCAGTTTTATCGGCCTTATTGTCCCCTCAGCGCAGAACTATTTCTTTGCTGACCTGATCCAGCATGTGGAAGCGGCCGCGGAAGAACAGGGCTGCCGTCTGGTGCTGTGCGTGTCCAATCAGGACAGGAAAAAGGAACAGGCGTACTATCAGATGCTCATGAGCAATAAGGTGCTGGGTGTGATCATGGCCAGCTATGAGCTGAACTTTGAGGAACTCAGGCACAGCACCCGGCTGTTCATTGCCTTTGAGGAATCCGGGTCTGTGGAGATCCCGAGCGCGTCCACGGACGATTTTCTGGGCGGGAAGCTGGCAGGCACGCATCTTCTGGACAAGGGCTGCAGGCATCTTGTGTATTTGGGTGCGAATGCACAGAAGAACAGTGTCAGCGACCGGAGATATGCGGGCTTCTGCGCTGCCTGCGCGGAGAGGGGCATCGCACAGCCGCTTCAGATGGATGCGTCCTGGGATGAATTCATCCGCATGCAGTACGATGCCACCGTGGGGGAAATGTTCAGGAAGTATCCGGAAACGGACGGCGTGTTCGCATCCAATGATATCCTGGCTGCCGGTGTGGTCCAGTACTGCCGGAGGAACCGGATTGATGTTCCGGGCAGGCTGAAGATCGTGGGCTATGACGATACGTCCTTCGCCTCGATCTGTTCCATGCCGCTCACCACGATCCATCAGCCGGTGGAGGAACTGGCGAAGTATGCAGTGAGGTGTGTGGTGAACCGGGCAAACGGGAATACGATCCCCAGCAGCACGGTGTTCCCGGTGCATCTGGTGGAGCGGGAAACCACATGAGATAGATACAGAAAAAGACAGGCCTGACGGTCTGTCTTTTTCTGTGCAGAGGTCAGAAGCGGGGCGCGCCGCGGAGAAAGCGGAAACCTTCCTCAAGGTGCTCATCCCAGTACATGAGGTCATGGCCGCCATGCCCGCGCACAAAGTCATGCGCGATACCAAGGCCTGTGAGGTATGCGGAAAAGTGCTCACAGGCCGGGCCCACCAGCGTGTCTTCCTCGCCACAGCACATCCAGATGGGCGGCACAGCCCCGGCTGCACGGCACTGCTTTGCGGCCAGCAGGGGATTGAGCGCCGGGCTTGCATCATACACTGCTTTGCCGTAAAGAAGCGTGTCCATGAGTTCTGCCGGCACGGCACCCGCGGTACCCGGGGGTGTGGTCAGCAGCAGGTCGGCCTCGGCTGCCGGAGAAAAGAGCAGCATCCGGCTGAACCGGTCCGGATGGTTCAGGCCATGGATCAGGGCACCGTAGCCGCCCATGGATATGCCGCCGATATAGGTCATGGCCGGGTCTGAGGACAGACAGGGCAGGAGATGCCGTGTGATCTCCGGCAGTTCCTGACTGACGAATGTCGCATAATTCTGTGCGCGCTCCGGATGATCCGCATAGAAGGAGTTTTCCCCGTCCGGGATGACTATGGCTGTG
>ONWQ01000512.1 GCA_900321565.1 uncultured Eubacteriales bacterium | reverse complement strand
TCCCCCATTTGCACGTCATTGATAAAGGCCCGCTTACAGGCTTTGTTGTCGTTAATCCCCGCTGGACCGGCTTCGACGCATCCGAGTACATCAAGGCAGCATCCTCTGTCAGCAAAAAGGAAGCCGCCGATGATTCTGTTGTCCTGGAAAAAGGCACATTGGACCTCAGAGGCTTTTCCGTCGTCCGAGGCCAGTTTTTCGAGAGCCCCAACAAGTGCACGGTCAAGCTGTCCTATGAGAAAATTAACTTTTACTCTTATTGCCTCCAGTGCATGAACAGCTGCAAGTATGTGGAGCTCTTATTGGATCCGTTACGGAAGCTTCTTGTGGTGAGGGCCTCGCACAAGGGAGAACGGACCGCGATTGACTGGTGTACTTTTGACGGCAAGAAGAACCATCCCCGTTATATCATTGGCCGCGCCTACTTGCCTGTTTTCTATGAAATCATGAATTGGCCTGTTGACCGCGAACATCTTATTCAGGGCGAGTGCCGTGGAAACGGGAACGATTCAATCCTCGTGTTCGATCTCAAGGACGCAGAAGCTGTTATCCGACAGTACGCTGAAAAAGAGGACCCGGAGCCCGATGAGGAAGAATGCCCGCCTGAAGAAATCGCGCGGTTCATAGCGATGCCTGCTGCATGGGCATCTAGTTTTGGCAGCGACTACTATCAGCAGGATCCTATTCCTGTATCTGATCAGGGGTGGGATATTCAGGAAAAGGGGCGAGCTCTGCCCCGAAATGATCCTTTCAAAGCAACCGAACCACAAGAACTCAAACGACAAATCACCAGCATTGTATCTGACATAAAGGAAGGCGTATCGAATGGACAGTGAGCAGCTTGTCATTGACGGTCTCAAAGATATGATCCAGATCGATCCCGTTACAGGAAAAAAAGATGAATTTATCTTGGATGATGACTTCTCCTACGCTGGTTATCAGATCACACGAGAAGAATTCTTCGCTCACTCCAGAGAACCTCAGCTAACTATTTGCAGGAACAACCTCTATCTGAATAAGATTTGCCTCAGAAAAGCCCCAGATGTTACCAGGATTCAAGTCCTCATTAATGAGGCAGACAAGAAACTTGCTGTAAAGCCCTGTACTGAAGACCTTAAGGATTCGATACTATGGAGTACGCCCAAAGGGCATATGCGCCGAATCCTATGTAAGGATGCCTTTTGTAGTCTCCTGACCGAAGTCATGGGTTGGAATCTCAACAATCGCCATCGGATGATTGGAAAAATGATTCGGGCCAAAGGTGAACGGCTTTTTCTGTTCGATATGTCTGCTGCCCTCATATTCCCTGGGAAAGCCGTTTTTGATGAGGAAGGGAATATTGTCAAATCTATTTACACAAAGAATCCCGTTTACAAAGAATCGTGGGAGCACCAATTTGGTCTGCCCGTTGAAGAACATGAGCGAAGATATACCATCAGTCGCTTTGATGACTTCGTGACTATAAGCGTCCAGGATCGCGGGCCTGGTAGCACACCACGACCAATACTGATTCGAGAGGAGCAATAATCGTTATGGATACCGTGCCTTTCTCAGATGAGGCCCCTGCCATCACTGTCGATATCGGTCGACACCGGCTCCGCATCCACCGGAGCACACTCCGCAGATTGGATAATCCTATGTATGTCCGAATCTTAGTCAACCCAAGTGACAAAGGTATTGTAGTTGAACGCTGCAGTGCGAACACGGCAGGTTCATATCGCCTTATGCAGTCCAATGAGCGAAAGCATTCAATGGAGGTTTACAGCTCATCTCTTCTCGATCAAATTTCGGATTGCGCAGGCTTTGAACAGTATCGATCCGTAAAACTCATCGGTCGCCAGATTCGAGGGCAAAGCGCGGTGTTTTTTCGGTTGGCAGATGATTCGACGAGCGTCTGCACAAGCTGAAATCAAAGGACAGATAAATCCGATGAGTGATTACGATTTAATAATTGACCCAGAGTTCAAGCGTTTGCTGCCTGAGCTGTCTGAAGAAGAATATCGTGTTTTGGAAGAGAGCATCCTTTCTGAGGGTTGCCGCGATGCTCTTGTGCTCTGGGGTCAGATTATTGTCGATGGGCATAATCGGTACCAGATCTGCAGGAGTCATGGGCTACCTTTTCGCACCGAGCAACGCGCATTTTCGAGTCGAGAAGAAGCCCTCCGTTGGATCCTGCTCAATCAGATAGGCCGGAGGAATATCTCTCCCGAGCTCTTGAAGTATCAGATTGGGAAACGGTACAACATAGAGAAAACGCTTTCTGCGCATAATCCGCGTGGTAAAAACCAATAT
>ONWQ01000514.1 GCA_900321565.1 uncultured Eubacteriales bacterium | reverse complement strand
TGTGCGCGCAGTTTTCCGCTGTCACCCAGCATATCACCCACACCATTGACCAGGTATTTCGGATAGGTCAGGACCTTGTCGGCTCCGTACTGATCAAACAGCTGCCGGAGTGCACGGCCTTCCTCACTCTTCGGTGCCGGCCGGACCTGGACCGCACCGCAGTAAATGCATGCGGACGCCTGATCCGGGATCGTCTGACCGCACTGCCAGCATTTCATTCCATCACCTTCCGTGTCTCAGGATCCTCTGCCCCGCTCCGGCCTGTCTGCACGCTCCCGCACGCCTCCCGGATCGGTTCCATCAGCTCAAGAAGCTGCTTTTTCTCCTGTTCCTTGCGCGTAACTATGGTTTCCAGCTGCCGGACTGTCCCGGTATCATATCCCTCGTGGTCCGGTCGGGATGCTTCCAGCTTCTGCCGGTTGTATTCCAGGGTGGCTTCAATTTCCTCAAGTCTTGCCCCGAGCCTCACAAATGCCCGCTGCTGTGCTTCCGGGCTGATCTGCACATCGTGCACTTCCTGCGCCGGGTCCGCGAGGCCAGCCGCACTGACGTCATCCCCGGACAGGCTCCGGGATGTCAGCATATCCAGTGTCCGCGTCAGGTTCTGCTCCCGTGCCGGGGATGCAGTGTGTGTATTCTTCAGCATCCAGTTGAGAAGGCTGGCCAGCTCCGGGCTCTGTGGGGGCAGTGTCTTCTCAATCCCGTCCGTATACACGAACAGACCGGCCGGACGTCCTGTTCCGAAACAGTGTCTGAAGTCCGCCATGGGGTCTGCCATGCACAGCGAGGCGGTACGGTTGCCTTCATTCACCAGGCTTTCCGGCATGGGCCATGTATACAGCCCTTCACTGTCCACCATAGCCATGCCACCATCCCCCAGCTGAATGGCTGCCCACATGTTCTCCCAGGCAAAAACAGCACAGAGCGTACTGCCATACGGAATCAGGTCATCCGTGCCATCCATGAGCCGCTGAAACTGTGCCTCCGTCAGCACCTGCTGAACGCTTGCCAGTTCTGCCTCTGTCCATGGGTTCCGCACAGCATGTTCCCGGACCGCATCCCGCCATTGCGTGCACAGGCTCTGTTTCAGCCGGCAGAGCATTTCCTCCATGCCCGCCGCCTCCGCACACTCCGGCAGCTCTGTCACCTGGTTTCGGAGAACCTCACAGGCCAGACGTGCGCCCTCACCGGAGCGGAAATGCCGCCGGCTCCCATGTCCGTCCGCAACCACAGCCACGGAAAGTACGTCATTCCCCCAGGCATCCGAGACGTCCTGACATGGAAGTCCGTACCTTTCATGAGATGCACCGATACGGCTCATATGAAAATCCAGGTATTGCATACACTGCCTTTCTGCACATCAGTCTGTCTCAAACATACTGGAAAACAGGCTCGAGTCCGTATCCGCGAAGATACTTTCCTGCGCTTTTGTGGTCTGTGGCCCCGCAGAAAGGAGCGATGTCTGAACTTCCGAAGCACGGATGGCGATAAACTCGATCAGATTGCACAGCGCTTCGCCTTCGTCCGCAAACCGTACATTTTCCCTGACCCCTGTGAATTCAGACAGGATCCGGCCAACCTCCGGGTTTTTCGCTTCATCCCCGGCTGCAATCGCATACTTGATCGACTTGCGGAACCAGCCGTTCGACTGAAGACGGGCAAGCGCGGCCGGATACTCGTTCTCATCCATGGGCTCACCGTCCGTGACCAGAAGAATCAGCGGCGCAAAGTATTCGCCAAGTTTCGGGTCCATGAACCCTTCCCGTCTGAGCTTGTCATTCAGGGCATCAAACGCCTTGCTGTACAGGGTACCCCATTGCCGGGCTTCGATCTGTGTAAACACAAAATCATCCAGCAGTACGGGCTGCGGCGTAACCCACCGGCCTTCATCCGCAAACTCCATGATCCCGATCTTGATCACGGACTGCATGTCGTCCCGCCGGCGGAGTTCCTTGAAAATGTTTTCCAGTGCATAATTCACCTGCGCAATGCGCTGACCGCGCATACTGCCGGAAACATCAATCAGGAACAGAATCGGAAGAATCTGGCGCTGGTCCGCAATCGTGGAACGCACGCCTGCACTCGGTTCCGTCTCAGAAAGGGATTCAGCCCCGGCATCCCTGAAAAACACAGATTCAAAACCTTCCCAGATCGAGTCATTCTCAGTCGGCATCGTTCCCGGCCCGCCTTTCCGTATCTTATTCCACACTGACGCCTGTCCCGCCAAAGAAAAGCCGCATGCCCGGAAGCAGCGGCAGGCGTCCATGGTCCGGACATACGCCTTCCCGGCCGTTCGCCTCAAAGCGCACCGGTGCCCCGGTCGCATTGTACAGTCCGATCACACCACTGCGGCTGGTGGGGATAATCTTGCCCACCGGATGCAGGAAATCCGTTCCGTACTCATCCAGATGGCAGCGGTACAGAATCTTCCCGGGCATGCACAGCACACGCATACCATGCGGGTATACCAGTGTGCGGCAACTTTCCGGGAGCGGCTTGGGACGTCGCACCCGGAAAAACTGTTCTTTCCCGTCAACCAGGAGCAGGCTGTCCCTGACTTCCAGCAGCACCCGCCGCCATTCCGTAGCCGTAAGCCGCCTGGACGGATCCTCGATCCCCTGCGTAAATACCTGCTCGAACGCATCCATCAGCCGCAGAGGGAACGTCAGTGCCAGACGACATACATCCGCATGCCACACCGGGTCCGGCGGATTGGCATTGTGATGCGACGCCAGGCAGTAATGCGGTTTCAGGCCATAGATCAGCTGATCCGCCTGAAACTGCGACAGACGCTCACTGTTGTGCAGCTGCCGGCTCTCCCGCCCTGCCATGGGATGCCCGTGCAGGAACAGCCGGAACAGGATCACCGCCAGAGAGTACTGGTCCGTCAGGCGGTCCGGAAGTTTTTCACCACGTACAACCTCAGGCGCCATGTATGTCATGATGCCGCGTATGCCCAGGTTGGTCTTGTCCGGAGATACATTATCGCAGTCGCAGATCAGTGCACTCCCGTCATGCATGTTCAGGGAGATACCACCATCATTCAGGTCCTGATAACTCAGGCCTGAGGCATGCAGGATCTCAAAGGCGCGCACAATATTCAGGGCAGCCGTGACACAGGTAAACCAGCTCTTCCATGTGAGACCTGTAACCGTTCCGTCCGCGTTTTTCCTGCGCAGCATGAACACATTCTTCAGGGGTTCATACCCTTCCGGAAAAAGCTTCATCACATATCCGAAGGAACCGTCAGCAGGCTGAACCAGGTCCAGTGGCCATATGAACTGCGTCGCCGCGTCCCCGCTGGACAGTGTCGGCACCCCGTTTTCCACGTTCCGCGCCAGGTTCTGGTAGAATGCTCCCGACTGTATATGCTCAAGATATTCAGCGGCATGATACCATTTGACCGCATACTCCCCGTCTGTACCCCGTACACGGTAAACCTCACCCTGTCCTCCGCGGCCCAGAAACCCCGTGACCTCCAGAGGCCGCCCGTGCTGGGTCATGAAACGGTGTCCGGTCTCATAGGTATACCCTTTCCGGATTGCATAGGTCGGCATGATCAAACTCCTTATCCTTTATGCCTCAACAGCGAACCCTGCAAAGCAGCCACTGTCATCCAGATACCACAGAATACGCCGTCCCACGACCCGGCTCAGGCGTTCCGCCGTGTCTGCAGCCAGCGGCACGGGTATGGAAAACCCGAGCGCCATGAGCGCAAACCGCATGGCGCCGTGCCCGACCGTCTTCATGGCCAGAGGCAGCAGTTCCTCTTCACGCTCAGCACAGAGTCCACGCAGTCGGAACGGGTTATAGGCCATGGACCCGCACACGGGCAGGTATGCGCTTTCCGGTGTATGTGTGAGCCGGATCACCGAATCCGGCAGGTTAAAATACCGGTACCGTGCGTACGGGATTTCCCGGGACAGTGTGGAAGACAGGTCCCATGTGCAGTCCACATGGTAGAATTTTCCGTGCACACGGACCATATTCCAGGCATGCCGGGACGTACGCGCATGCCCGAGCACCACAATGCAGGGAAGCCCCACCTGATCGCACAGAAGCTTGAATGCGCATGCGATCCCCTCGCACACCGCACTGCGTTCCACGAGTGCGCCATAGGCATTCCATGCAACGCTCGGTGCCTGTTTCTGCAGGTTCCCCTCGCCAATGAGTGCAGAAGCGTCATGATTATAGACAACATACCTGGTAATCCAGTCAAAGATGGCTTTCTCGCGTCTGAGCTCATCCGTCTGTGCCCAGCCCTGGGGAAAGCATGCATGAAGCACATCCCGGAC
>ONWQ01000515.1 GCA_900321565.1 uncultured Eubacteriales bacterium | reverse complement strand
TAATCTGTTACTTAATTATCGCACATTATATTGCTGAATTGTATTTATTTAGCCATCCCTTATCTTCACAGTCCCCAGTTTCAGATGCTGGCACACCCCTGCTTAGATCATCCGCGATCTCCAGAATAACGTCTCTCAGTTCCAACTTCTCCTTCCACTTGTCCTCTATGGCACCGTATCCCACCAAAGCCCCGAGGATGTTTCCGGTCACAGCACCGGTAGAGTCGCTGTCGCCCTTATGGTTTACGGACGCGATCACTCCAGCAGGAAAACGTTCTGATACCTTAAGGCACAGTAGAGTGAAATGCCCAATGTCTCCTCTGCTACCCAGCCTTCACCAAGTTTATGGATATTCTCCAGGTCACTCTCCGTAGAGTTCTCAGCTAGTTCTATTGCTCGATTGATAATAGAGCACAACTTTGTCAGAAAAAGATCCCCCTTGAAAAGCTCCGAAACGGTGTCGCGGGCTTCAACGATGATGCTTTTCAAAGACTGAGCTTCTTCTCCCGGAAAAACAAGTCGATTGATAATGTGGACAAGCACGGCTGACGGCATATAGCCCAGGGAATGCCCGTGAGTGATTGCGGTCAACTGAGCGTCTTCATAGTCAAGTGCTCTTATATCATGCCAATTCATCAGCCCCATCGGCGCGACACGCATGATGCCGCCACAGCCCTTGCTTTCATTCAACTCGGCATTGATATAATCCGGGATATTGCCAGGCGCGCTGCTCTGCAGCCGTAACGCGCGGAGACATGTCCCGCCCGGAGAGCGCCGGTGGTAAAGCCCTTTCACATCGTTGAGCCAAGATATTCCTCCGGGTAGTAGTTTTGTCGCATGCCCTTCCTCTTGCGTATACAACCAGTCCAGGTAGGCAATCGCCACATACTGGCGAAGAGGTTTGTCGATCCGTTGAAGCAGATTCTGAGTCTCTCCATATAGTAGTAGACCATTTGCTGTGAAGAGGGTCATCTGAGTATCATTGATATTCTCCGTCTCACCTGCAGATAAACAATTATTTCAACAAATTAATAGCGGCATCCCATAAAAACGATGTCTGCGCTAAATCAGACAGGTCAGGTGAAATGTGAGGATTAACATTGCTATCGATTATTGCAGCCTCAATCCAATGGTAATCATCTTCATTGTCTCCATAAAAGAGCTCAGGTTTATCTAGATAAGCAGTTGTACCTTTCTGCGCATAGCCTGCCCCTTGATGTATTACTTTTCCAGAAAAACCCCAATAGCATCCAGCAAGCCCATATAGATAGTTTCCAAGAATTTCAGGTGTCATTACATAGCCGCTGAACCAGAACTCCTCCCCTACGCCGGGAAAAGGAACAGGAAACATACTATTCCAACATTCCGCACGTTTTACATCATATTTTCCAGCATGATTAAACAGGATATAATAAGAATACAATGCGTTAATTGCTTCTGAATCATCACCAAAATATATAAATGCTGAATCAATTTGTAGCTCTCTTAAATAGCTACGGAATATATCATCTGTATAATCATGTAATAAATCAGCCTGACTCGCCCATCCATCTATCCATTCTTTATCTATCGGTCTAAGTGCATATGGATTTGGAGCATTATACTCTATTTTTTCTATTATATAAGTATCATACAATCCAGTATATGCTTCCCCTGTTCCCTCAGAACTGACGGTATATTGTCCTACCAAATGCACCTTATCGCCAACATTGAAAGATGCGTCGCCCCAGTATCTCCCTCCTCCTTCGTGGTAGGTATCGGCACTGCAGAATCCAGCGACCCATAATAAATCCATCAGTATTATAAATGCGACGTAAGAAATTTTCATCTTCTTCATCTTTATGCGCAACCTTTCAATAAAATAGAATGAAGGCGTAAAACATAAAAGTTATCCTGCAACGCTGAATTATGCAGTTATTCTATTCTTTCTTCATCATTCTTGTAATAATAGATCTTACTTTCTTGCTGTTAAGTATCTGACGGATGATATCTTCTAACTCTTTATTGTTATCTATCTCTATTGTTTCATCTCTGTGCATTCCCATTGCAATATCGGGATCACATATAATATAGATAGGGAATAATATTTTATCTATCAATTCAAATACTCTGAAACGATAGATATCATTGTAAATCTCAAACTTATAGGATTGAGGTTTATACTGATCACCGAGATCTTTTTTCCCTTTTAACTCCTCATCCTTTTCCGGGGCTGACCCAAATCGTTTTCTACCTCTCATAAGTTCAGACGCTTCAGGAGAATCAAGGATTGTCGTTCCTGTTAATTTTGAAAATGTTGCTTTAACTGCCCCGTCTGTTTTTGATTTTAACAATCTGGCTTGCTCCTGAAGAAGAGCAACGGCTTTACTCTCTTCTACAGGCTTTTCTGCATTAAATACCGAATCTAACCACAAATCTACCATATTAGGATTCCTCCTGTTATTGCCTCATCGAAATTTAGCCATCAATGGCAAATGATCACTATACCGTTGGTTGGGCTTAACTTTTGACAGTAAACTCACAGTCTTTGTCTTCGTACAATAATCCATCCTTATGAAATTTGGAATTAAGGATTTTCTAAATAGGACTTGATCAAAACAATTCCAATACAACGATTCATCTGAATCATAGTATATTGAGCCTCTTTTCCCATCAATGTCTTGCCAGTAGTTTAGTATCGGATTATATAAGCGCTTCTTCTTAATTCCACAATGGGTTATCTCCTCTTTTGTGCAAATCAAAGAATTATACAATACTGCATTTAATCCTGATTTTCCCGCTAATTCCATATCTGTAGGATTAGCATTGAAATCACCAATCACAATAGTATGGTCATGTTTTTCTTGTTTCTCGGCCTTTTCTATCATCTCCCGTAAACGTCTAATATATTCTGCTCTCGTCAACATGCCATTATGCATTCTATCTGGTAAGTGAACTCCAACAATAATATATGGGATCCCGTTTTCGCAACATGAATATATTGTAAAGCGTGCATCCTCTCGTATGACTGCATTTATGTAGTCTTTTTTTGCGAGCAGTGTTATTTTTGAGCATCCCCCGTACCCATCATAACGAATATACCTGCCAGCTTGCTGTTCAACAATACTGTCTATTCCATACTCAGTGTATTCTGCAAAGATAGCCACGTCTATCCCGTTTTCTTCTAATAAAGCTTGTGTCACAGCGATATTATGCTTATTATGCATATTCCAGAATAGTATGTTCACTACATTTCCTCTTGTCGCATTGTATTTTACTTATTCCAATAAGTTACGTCTCATCAATGTAAGTTGATATGTACCCCTTTCGCAAAGAGATATGGATTTCTCTTCCACCTTGGTACTTTGTGATGATAGTTTACCATAATAATAACGCCTGTGCAAGTGCTATTTCTCTTTGTTTGTTATCAATTACACACTCTTCTCCTCACAATTTAGCCATTCAATTATTCCTTCACTCATCCTGGTGGGCTATGTCAAGCATCTTAGCAATCTCTTCTATAGACTCCCCTGCTGGCAACTCCCAACTACCTTACTTGACTATCAGCACGCCCTGAAGTAATTGGTCTAGGCTTATTACACCGGCATGTATTGCCTCTTCAATGATGCTCTTCATATCGCTGGATTGCATTGCACTGCCGACGGCTAATTGTCAACACCGCGGCACCCAGAACACCTGCAATATAGTCATAACAGCCCGAACAGATTTGTCGTAGAAAACAAACTGTTCGGACTGTTTTATGACTTCTTGATCGGTGGCGTCATGTCCTTCAGTTATTTGATGGTCATGGATCTGCAAACTCGATATCATTTGCTGTGCTCACACGACTGTTGGGCCCGCCGATGCAGACGGGACAAGCGGGTTTCCCGGCGGCAAGCGCATCCTCAATGGAAACGGCCTTCGAACCCATCATGCCACTGC
>ONWQ01000516.1 GCA_900321565.1 uncultured Eubacteriales bacterium | reverse complement strand
GGAGGAAAAGGGACCGGGCTGGCCCGGTCCCGGGATCAGGCGAGGAGCACTTCCAGATAGCTTCCGGGGAACCCGCGGTACACAGCGCAGCTCAGCGCCGTATATTCTCTGTTGTCCACTGTCACGCGGCTGCGCACCGGGACAGGCTCCCCTTCCGTATACAGGATGGCCCTCGCCTTCTCGTTCTCCACCTCGCCATGGAAGCCGCGCAGGACGCTCCGGATCTGCAGGTCCTCTTCCAGCCGGCACGGGCGGACTTCCATGTCTCCAAACACTTCCCCGTCCATGGTTTCCCTGAGAAACGGACGGATCCCGGCCGTCTGGGTCAGACAGAACCGGATCATGGCTTCTGTTTCCCGCGCCGGAGTCTCGGCAGCCCCGGGAGCGGCGGTTCACCCTGGGGCGGGATTCCTTCAGGCGGCGGGTTCCCCTTCGGCCGGACCGGGCGTGCCTTCCAGGAATCCCTGGGCCGGTCCTGCTGCCGGTCGATGGGGTACGGACCGCCGGGCAGGGGTCTGGGGATCTCCCGGACCGGTACCGGCGGGTTCCGGGGCTCAGGCTGCCTTTTCCGTTCCACGCCCTTGTACAGAAGGCCTTCGCGCAGAAGCAGCGCCCGTGCGGCCGGACAGATGCCGCTGGTGCGGCCGGTCTTCCGGTACTTCATCTGAAAATGCCCGATGGCAAAGCTCTCCACATCCTCCGGCAGGACCGGGACCTCGGCGTTCATGCTCAGGGTATGCACGGCCTGCAGCCATACCGCCTCGGCTACGGCTTCCTTTTCCGCATCCGTCAGAGGCGTACACGGAAACATGAGTGCATCGATCTGCGCCTGCGCGAGTTTCATATCCCCCGCATCCGGTTCGATGCCCGGCTTATGCACATCCGTCACGCGTCCTCACCGCTTCCCGTCTGTGGTCTTACCTTGCGCCGCGTGCCCTTCGCAGCAGGCACAGGACCGGTGTCCGCAGCCTGTCCGCTTTCCCTGTCTCCGGCCTCCGCCGGTTCACTCTTTTCCTGCATCCCCGCTTCGCTTATGTCCTCATCCGGTGCCGGAGAAGGCACCCCGGCAGCCATGTCCTGTCCTTTCTCCGCCGGCACGGCGCGCCCGGTCCTTATCATTTTCCGGGCAAAGCCTTCCGGACAGTCCAGGACCTGGCCTGCAGGGATCACATGGTCCAGCCGGGGAAGCGGTCTGATCATCCGTATTTTCATGCTCACTGCTCCTTCAAAATGCCCCGGAGCGACGGCTTGCGCCGCATCCGGGGCGGGTATGAAACCGGGTTCCGCTGCACCTGCTCAGGATTTCAGAACTTACGCGTTCGGCGTCAGCACGGCAAACGGATACCTGGATTCATTGTCCATATTGAGACGGTTCACAGGATTGGGCAGCACCCAGCCCGCGCGGAATACGCATCGCAGGGCGACCATGTCCTGCTGGGCCAGGTTATACACGATCTGCATGGTATTCGGGTCCTGGATCACGGCCTCGGTCAGCAGCTTGGTGGTGATGTCCGTGCGCATGGCCCAGACCGGGATGCTCCAGTCGCCACCCACAAGCAGTGCCTGTTCCGCGTCCATGATCTCCGTCTTCGGGAACAGGATCTCGTTCCCGTCCAGTTCAAACACGGGCTTTCCGCCGACCCCGTCGCGGTAGGCCGTGCGCCCGAAGATGGGCAGGCCATTGCCGTCCACAGTCCCGCGCATCTTGGAACGCATGGTGATATGCCCGATATACCCGCTCGGCACATACCCGTCCTCCTCCACCAGGGAGGCCACGCCGCCATCCCCGAGCAGTTCCTGGTACAGGGAACCCGCCGGGTCATGCATGACCACGTTGCCGTTGGCAATGGCGGCCGGGACAATGCCCTGGGGGAAGTTGGCCGGCTTGTTCATGCCGAAGAGCACAGCCTTGTCGAAGGTTGCCCCGATGGCTTCCGTGAGTCTGGGCAGGACATTGGCCCAGATGTCATAGTCCGAGTCGTCCAGCACATTCTGCGGGATCGGGACGATACATGCGATCTCCTCGGCGTAGAGTTTCACATTTTCCCATGCCTGCGCCGTGGTCTGTTTGTACCCGATGTCCCCGTCCACAAAGTAGGACATGGGAAGCGCGGAGAGCACCGGGATCATGCGCGTGTTCGTGCCCATGTCCGGGAGCCTGCGCATGAGGCGCATGACAGTGGAGGCCTCGGGTACCATCTGAATGATCTCTCTCGCGTTCTCTTCCGGGATCAGTACGTCTGCCCCGGTACGGTCAATTATCGCCATGATTCCATCCTTTCTGCGGCCTCAG
>ONWQ01000518.1 GCA_900321565.1 uncultured Eubacteriales bacterium | reverse complement strand
TGAGCTGAAAACCATTGCTGATGTCGGTCTGGTCGGATATCCGAATGTCGGAAAAAGCACACTGCTCTCCGTAATCACGGCAGCCAAACCCAAAATTGGTAACTACCACTTTACTACACTCACACCCAACCTTGGTCTCATGCGCTACCACGGACAGGATATCGTGATCGCCGATATTCCCGGCCTGATTGAAGGTGCATCAGACGGCGCCGGGCTTGGTCACGATTTTCTCCGCCATGTGGACCGCACACGTCTGCTTCTTCATCTGGTAGATGCGTCCGGCATGGAAGGCAGAGATCCGGTAGAGGACTTTGATCAGATTAATTATGAGCTCGCTCACTACTCCGATCTGGCAGACCGTCCTCAGATCCTTGTATGCAATAAAACCGATCTTCCTGGCAGTGAAGAAAACATTCAGAGGCTGAAAGAGCATGTAGCCTCCATGGATATACCGGTTTTTGCCATTTCTGCTGTAACACACAGCGGGCTGGAGCCTCTGATGGACTGTATGGCTGACATGCTCAAGGAACTGCCGCCGATCATGCATTATGAACCGGAGACCGAGATTGACCAGCCAACGGTTCCGGATGGTTTTGAGATTATCCGGGACGGTGACGTATACGTGGTTTCCGGTGGTGCCGTAGAACACCTGATTGACAGTGTCAATTTCGATGATGATGAAAGCGTGAACTGGTTCCACCGTTCGCTTCGCCGTATGGGTATTATTGATGCACTGCGCAGGGAAGGTGCCGGCGAAGGTGATACCGTGGAAATCATGGGGCTTGAGTTTGATTTTGTAGACTGATGCAAACGGAAAGGAATTTTTATGACAAGCAAACAACGCGCATTTTTACGTTCCATGGCCAATACCATGGATACCATTCTCTATGTCGGCAAGGACGGCATCGGTGCCAACCTGATCAAGCAGGCGGATGATGCCCTGGAAGCCCGGGAACTGATCAAGGGCTGTGTGCAGCCTGAATGTCCGCTGAATGCCAAGGAAGCGCTTCAGGCGCTTTGCGAGGAATTGCATGCAGAACCTGTACAGTTCATCGGTCGGCGATTCGTCATGTACCGTCCCAGTGAAAAGGATCCGAGGATTGTCCTTGAATGAACCGCTCCACAGTATTGCATCCATTCCCGCCCGTAGCTGATGCACGGTCCCGGATCCTGATTCTCGGCTCTTTTCCGTCCGTCCAGAGTCGTTCAGATGGCTTCTATTACGGACACCCTCAGAATCGTTTCTGGAAAATGCTGGCATTGGTTTTTCATACCACGCCACCGGTTACACACCAGGAAAAAAGTGAGCTGTTGCTCCAGCATCATCTTGCGCTGTGGGATGCTGCTGCTTCTGTTTCTATTGAAGGTTCCAGTGATTCAAGCATACGACAGGTCATTCCGGTCAGGCTTGAACAGGTATTCAGCATTGCACCCGTCGAGCGTATTCTCTGTAACGGCGCTCTGGCAGGCAGACTGTATGCTCAGTATCTTGAAGCTGATACGGGAATCCATGCCAAGGTACTTCCATCGACCAGCCCGGCCAATGCTGCCTGGACACTGACGCGCCTGACCGAAGCCTGGGCGCCATGGTTACAGAATGCTTAACCGAAAAAAGAAGCCCCGGATTCTTGATTCTATCAGGAATCCGTTTTATTATGGAGCTGCATGCTTCATAAACAACAGAACAGGAGGTCCTGATGCTCATGGCATACCGCACTTATGCCGCTTTGGATTCCCGCTTCACACGCCTCGGCCGTTTCCAGCCCGCTGAAAAAGCCCTGGAACTATGGTGGTCAGGTTCCGGAATCCGGTTTTCCTGCGCAGCTTCCAGCCTGGAAGTCGATATAGAATCACACTCTCATCAGCAGAAGCCTTGGATGGCTGTTTTTGCCGATGATGCGCCTGTAGCCAGGTTCCCGCTTCTTCCAGGCCTTCACCGATACCCGATACTCACGGGTATGGACCCCGATTTTCCGCATGAAATCAGCCTGCTTCGTGATACACAGCCAACTTTTGATGAAGAAGGTCCTGTGATTCTTCAGACCCTGATCACCGACGGTAAGCTGCAGCCGGCTGCCACCAGGGCACAGCTGATCGAGTTCGTAGGTGACAGTCTGACCGTCGGTGAAGGTACAGTCGGACCGCACGCAGCCTCGGAATGGCGGATGGCATGGATGTCGCAGGCTTACGCATACCCTGCCATGGTTGCCGATGCTCTGCACGCGGACCGTCGTACCATCGCTCTCAGTGGATGGGGTGTATGGCGCAGCTGGGATAATGACGCGGCGCACCGTATCGGCAATATCTATGACCGGCTCTGCGCTCCTACCCCAGGCGGCGATATCCCCTGTCCCGACACACTGCCACAGGCTGCCGCCGTCGTCATCAATCTTGGAACCAACGACAGCAATGCCATTCTCAGTGCAGAAAACCAGCAGGATGCCAGTTATGAAATCACTGACTGTGCTGTTGAACTGATGAATCAGATACGGCATCGGAATCCTGACGCTTCCATCGTCTGGGCGTACGGACTCTGCGGGCATGCACTGGAAGCTCCTCTGGAGCGCGCTGTGGACAGGTTACGCAATACCGGCGATCTTCGTGTATCGTATCTTTCATTATCAGATTGTAACGGAAACCTTGGTTCCCGCCAGCACCCAAGCCATGAAGCACATAGAATTGCTGCAGAAGAAATCTCTGCACATCTCCGTTCTGTCCTCCAGACCACAGAGAGGGGGAATGCATGATGAAATCCCGAACTGCTTCGTACAAAGCATTTCTGGTATGCATTGCCTGCCTCCTTGCCCTTACTCCTGTAGCTGCAGCTGTTTCTGAAAACCTGGTCCCGGACCTTGAAGTTTACAGGAGGAAAATTCCCGAGTCTGAGGCAATGCAGTTTCTGCAGCAGATGGGCGTCGGGTGGAATCTCGGCAATACATTTGATGCACATGCGGATTATGCTTTCCGGGACGAAATGAGTATTGAAAGCTCCTGGGTGGGTGTACTGACTTCAGAGCAGATTTTTGATGTTCTGGCTCAGACCGGCTTCCGTACCGTTCGGATTCCAGCATCCTGGCATAATCATGTCAATGAAGACTTCATCATTTCAGAACCCTGGCTGACACGTGTACAGCAGGTCGTTGACTGGGCTCTCTCACACGGTCTGAACGTGATTCTGAACACACATCACGACGTCGACCCGCGCTATTATTTTCCGTCCAGTACGTATATGGAAACGTCCAGTCGGTACATACAATCCATATGGTCACAGCTCGCTGTGAGGTTCGCCGACTATGATGAGCATCTGATTTTTGAATCCATGAATGAGCCACGTCTGAAAGATACAGCAGTCGAATGGAATTTCGACGCTGAGAATGCCGACTGTCTGGATGCCGCCGAATGTATCAATCAGCTCAACCAGCTCTTCGTGGATACAGTTCGCGCAAGCGGTGGAAACAATGCAGACCGTTATCTCATGATACCCGCCTATGATGCAGCTGTCTGGAGTGCATGCGATGATACGTTTGTGCTTCCGGATGATGCAGCAGAAAACCGTCTTATTGTTTCTGTTCATGCATACACACCTTATCTGTTTGCACTTGATGCCGGGGGGACTTCAGTGTTTTCCCACGAGGCACTCTCCCAGTCTCAGGAGATCCCTGTATTTATGAATGCCCTGTATGATAAGTACATTGCAAACGGGATCCCTGTTGTCATTGGTGAATTTGGTGCACGGGATAAATCCGGAAATCTTGCTTCCCGCGTTGATTACGCAGCCTATTACACGGCATGTGCAAGTGCCAGGAACATCCCCTGCCTCTGGTGGGATAATCATGCATTCTCGGGGAACGGTGAAAAATTCGGGCTTTTGGACCGCAGGGCTTTCACCTGGCGGTATCCTGAAATCGTGGAAGCGATGATGAAGTACGCAGGTTACCTGAATATCCCTGAGGCTCCTGAAAACTAAACTGATCCATCTCAGTACCAGCATACCATACTCTCCGGTTCTGAAGTCCGGACCGATACTGTATGCCTGAACAAGGCAGGAACTTTGCCGGGAATCAGCGCATACTCATTCTCAGCAAACGTACTGATTTATTCGTTAAAACAGGCTGCCGTGCAATACACGGCAGCCTGCTTGACATTTCCCTATGTTCAGTTTCCGTTAAAGGCATCCAGGAGTCCCTGCCAGACAGGCGTCTTGCTCTCCAGAAGCTCTGCAGGAGTGCTGCCAGGCATATTCCACAGGAATCCGTTGCCTTCCACATCGTTGACGGAACCGAGGTACAGAACCTTATCCGTTGCGCAATGCTCTGCTTCACGCAGCATGGCATAGGTCTCATCCACAGCACGGTCATCCGTCTTGTTATACTTATTCTGGATCCATGCATCTTCATCGTCATACCCTGGAGTCGTTGCGGACCACAGAGAATAAATGTATGCAATCTTGGCCGTGGTTTCTGCATCGTATACATTCGGGATTACATAGACGTTATCGCTTACAACATTGATATAGGTTTCGCCTTTGGGTCCCTTCGGAAGTGCAACGCAGCCCCATTCGAAACCGTCATCCTTGGGATTGAATTCATCCTGCTCGTTGAATCCGCCATAAGTCTGATAGACATAGAATCCGCAGAAGCTCTGCTTCCATGCATCCTTGTAATAATCCCAGTTTGCGCCTTCTTCGCCCTTCCAGGCATACTTTTCCCAGATATCCTTTGCCCAGGCCAGAGCTTCCAGTGCGTTATCGCTGCCCACTGTGAGGACCAGCTTGCCATTCTCGTCATAATCGAAGAAGGAACCACCATTACCGAAAACAGCATTGCGCTGCAGGGTAATGTTTTCACCGGTAAAGCCCCAGATATCGATCACGCCGTCGTTATCGGTATCTTTCTGAACCTGCTTCAGCATGGTTTCGAATGCATCCCATGTCCATGTGCCGTCAGCCTGCATGTCATAGATGGTATTCCAGTCGATACCGGCTTCCTGCAGAATGGTCTTGTTGAAATAGAGACATCCGCGGGGCTCGCTGTGTCCGGTAGCAACGCCATAGACCTTGCCGCCCTTGGTCATGAAATCAACGGTTGATGCATTCCACTGTTCATCAGTCAGGTCAATGAGATCGTTCTCATTCCATGCTGCCAGTGCATTATTGGCCATTGGGCCGCCAACCCAGTCCGGCGGGAGAACCATCACGCGCAGTGTGCCATCAGGCGCACCAACAAAGTTCACAAGCTCAGTGGAGATGTTTGTCCAGTCGCTCAGCTGTTCCTCCACAACCTTCACATTGTAGGTTTCCATGATCCAGTCCTGATAATCATACCGTGCCTGTTCCTCTTCTGTAGGATCAGACTTGCGGGGGTCAGGATTCCAGTAAGGGTTGATATACAGGGTGGCTCCACCAAAATCAATGCCTTCCTTAACCTCAGGATAGTCCTCTGGTGCTTCACCGAGTGCAACACAGCTGACACTCAGCAGCAAAGCAGCCAATACCAATGCCAACAGTTTTTTCATAGTCGTTCCTCCTTAAACTACAATATTCCACATGTGTTCCCCTGTAACGCCCGGAAACACATACAGAGACGATGGAAAATATGGAACATAAGCAGCCAGATCAGTTGCTGTGAACATTTTACCACAAATTTTGAAAAGTACCATACCAATTCTTCTCATTCCTTGCTGCCAGACATCGCAATACTCTGCACGAACGTACGTTGCGTAAAGATGTACAGGATGACCAGCGGAATACAGCAGATCAATACACCTATCGAGATCAGCTGCTGCTGGCGGCCAACAGGGACCACAATAGGTTTGCTCGCATCGGCTGAGAAGTACCTGCTCATGCGTGAAACAATAGTTGATAACTCAGTAGAGAATATGGGCCGATATGATGTGCTCAGGAAGTTCCGCGTATAGAACAGGTCGGTCCATTGCCATACAAAACTGAACAGGAAGCAGCTGAGTACGGTAGGCATGGCATCCGGCAGCATGATCCGCAGGAAGGTATGCATGGTACTGCAACCATCCACAAAGGCAGCTTCTTCCAGAGATTTCGGAATACCCCGGAAGTACTGACGCAGCATATAAATGTACAGTCCATCCTTAAGGCCCATACAGGTCGCGCTCATAAGCGCATAAGGCAGCACAGAACCACGAAGATTAATTGTGTTACCGCCATTGAACAGACGTACCAGTCCCAGAATGTCAAACTGTGTGAAGAATGTATACAGTGAAGTCGAGATCGTCTGCGGCGGGATCACAATCAGTGCGATCACGCACCCAAACCAGAAACGTTTCAGCGGAAAATCGTACCTGGCAAACCCGTAGCCAACCAATGTACAGGAAATCACCTGCAGAACAGAGACCAGGAGAGATGTCCACAACGTATTCAGCATGGATTTCGGAAAACTGGTCAGTGTAAAAACAATCCGGAAGTTTTCCAGTGTAACATGACGTGGCAGAAGGACTATGGTCGAATCATAAAGGTCTCTTTCTTCCATCAGACTCAGGCCGAAACGTGTGAGCATAGGCTGAATGATCATGAAACATAACCCAAACAGCAACAGCCCCCGGACAATCGAGATCACTGCTTTCTTCGCTTTTGTCTTCGCTATATAACGCGAATTACGGTTCGGACGGGAAGCAGCATCTGTTTTAGTCTTCATAGTAGTGCACTCCCCTCGAAATAATGACTGTCACAATACCGATAAAGGTCAGTGCAACAGCAAAATAGATCCAGTACATGGCAGATACATGTCCGAATTCCAGACGTTGCCACAGCTCATTAATACGTTCCATCACACGGTTGTCGTTCTTCATGAAGAAGTCAATGATGGTGTATATGGCATTGACCAGCAGAAGCGGGCTGACCATCGGGAATGTGATCTTCCAGAACGCTTCCCATGCAGTACAGCCTTCCACATCTGCCGCTTCATACAGGGATGGCGAGATCGCCTGTAACCCCGACAGAAATACCACAATCTGAATTCCGCTGGCCATCACAATATCATAGATTGCGTCAATCATCTGGAACAGCACATCAAACACACCGCTGGCCATTCCTGAAACAGCCAGCAGATCCTGAAGCGACTGCGACAGGTTCACACCTGATGAATTGGCTACCTGATCCGAAATGCCCTGCATCAT
The DNA here is from genome assembly GCA_900321565.1 of uncultured Eubacteriales bacterium. Classification (GTDB taxonomy): domain Bacteria; phylum Bacillota; class Clostridia; order Christensenellales; family Aristaeellaceae; genus UBA2943. The sequence goes on along the minus strand of ONWQ01000518.1, from coordinate 7,991 downwards.
GTTATAGAACTCGTTCTGGCTTTCAATACCCGGCAACACGCCACTGGACAGAATCACCGGCAGGAAGAATATCGCTCTTGCCAGAGTCCTGCCCTTGAAATTCTGATTCAGAATCACTGCAATTACAAAGGACAGAACAAGCGTAGCCACTGAATTGATAAGCATGCGTGGGATTTCTTCCACCAGGCGCTGGTTAAAATACGGATCCACTGTGAACGCGTATTTATAGTTATCCAGACCGATATAGCGGTAAGACATGCCGCCACCGGCAATAAGATTCACATCATTGAAAGTCATGATCAGAGATTCAATCAGTGGCTTGAGCATGAAGACCAGAAAACCAATAATAAACGGCAGGATAAACATAACCCCATGACGTGCATTCCGGGAGCGCATGGTTCCATAGACTGAATTACCCGGAATAAACGTCAGAATGGATTCCCGAAATCCCCACCGCTCACGAGAGGACTTATTGCGTCGCGCCATTACTGATCCCCCCTTACCACAACATAACTGCGGGCCGGTACGGAAATACTTCCGCTCTCATAAGCGTTCATACCGTAATTCACATAAACCTGAACGCCATTCTCATAAATGGTTTCTGCAACATCTGCACTCAGCACCCTGTGATCGGTGATCCGCTGGCTGTTCAGGCCCTCCATATCCTTCTGATAACGTCCGATGATCTCTTCCGCGACGCTGTCCCAGGCACGGTAGTTTGCACCATACAGATAGGAATACAGTGTGTCCTGCAGAACCCTGGCATCTTCATACATAAATGTGAAATTCAGGCCTGCGCCATACTCCGCGCACCGAAGCAGTTCAGTCTCCCAGTCACTGCAGATATTCATGGGGGCACCCGTATAATCTACCATGCCATGAATCGCGATCTGATAGAACGGGACGCTCTGATCAATAATCGAATACTCAATTCCGTTCAGGTCCATATCGGTAACGAGATCAGCATAGGGAACGGCATAATCGTATCCCTCCTTGATCATAACCCGCTGCCCGGCATCATGTGCTGCCTGCAGTGTTTCGATATTCATCTGTTTGACCTGTTCGCGCGTGACAGTATGCTTCGGATCGTAGTCACCACTCAGGATATAACCGATATCCCGGAACGCAACGCCTTCAGCATTCAGCCGGCTGAGCCCGTTGATCAGATTGGAAGCCTTTTGCTGCGCATACTCAGGACGCACGAGATAAAACGGTTCCAGTGCCTTGTCCTGCTGATAATAAACCGGTGAATACGGATGAATCATGATCTGCTCCCGGGTCGTAAACCGGGCTGCATCCCTGAATGCCATGAATCCGTCGAACAGCCCGCTGCGATAGGCAAAGCAGGTAATCCCATCAAAGTACAACGGTATTCCCCTGTCTTTCGCAGCTGAGATCAGAGACTTCATCGCATTTTCTCCGCCCAGCTGACCAAGCACACGGACCCGGGAAAGAACTTTCTGTTCGATCCCGCCATTGCACCAGCCACTGTAACGGATACTAAGGTTCTGAACACCCGCTTTCTGCATGTCATCCATAATGGCTTCTGCATCCTGGAAGCGGGTTGTGGCTACAACCGTGTTTACCGGAAGTCCCATGCGAACAACTTTCTTATCAATGGCTCCGACCAGTTCTACCGATACCGGCATGGCATCCTGCAGTGTCCGTTCCGCTATTTCCGGATAGCGTTCCCGCAGATAGGCTCCATACGCCACGGCCATGTCTGCATAATGATCACTGTCTACAAAACGATACCGCTGCACGATTGTATCCTGCGGAAGCGACTTTTCAAACATATAAACCAGTCGTGCTGTCTTGGCGGATACATTGTATTTATCTGAATGCAGAACCGTGTACTTCGCGCAGACCCAGTTATAACTGTTATACCGCATGCTGATATCTGCCTGAACGCCACCGTACGCTGCAGCACCTTCCATCATACACAGGAAGGAACCACCGTTCTGCGTCATGCCGAACACCGGGAATGTATTTTTCGTTTCACTTACAACTTCTGTGCGTTCAGAACCATAATCCCAGCCATACATGTTGGCATAATAACTGTTCTGATTCAGCTTCCCGTTATTATATCGGATCAGTGCTCCGCCGCCTTCCGGGATCAGCATGAACCCTTCTTCATCCAGGCCCGCAGCACCAAACATGGGCAGAACCGTAACAGCGGTTATGGGATACTCGGCACGATAGCGCATTTCTTCATAAGGTACACTGACCAGAAAATCCTGGCCTTCCAGCCGGTATACCATGGTTACATTGAATACAGGGTCTGTATTCTCAGCGCTGCCTGCCACAAACTGCTTGTCATACTCATAATCTTCCTGAGTATATCCTGCTTCAGCAAAATATCCTGAAACATTCTTCTTGTTGTTTTCCGATGTGTCCTCTTTCAGAACGTACAGGTTCTGATTGGCCAATTCAGGATACATGGCCAGAAGGCTTTCATAGTTTTCGTTTTTCTGAATGCCATCCGTCTTATACAGTGTGTATACACTCTTGACCTTCTTTGCATTCTTCTTGCTCATGCCTTCCGTGTATGCCTTGAAGCGTTCTTCCGTTGTAGCCTGAGGCAGTATATAGATCTTTTCGATCTTGCCCACTGAATAGGTCACACGTACTTCATCCGGGCTTGGCTGCTCAATCCGGTACGTTCCGTTCATGATTGAATACTCATAATTATTGAAATCAATCACGCCGGAGGCAGAGGAATACGTCACAATCATAGTAGACTGGAGTATGTTTTTGTTTGTGGAAACTGCAATGGAATCCTGCGCAGCATCTGCAGGATTTGAGTTCCAGACACGTCCGGTCTTCTTCTCGGTCAGCTGAAACTGGGTTGTCTGGGCATCCATTTCAAAGCGCAGATGCTCATTCTCCATGGATATCGTCTGAGCTCCATCCTCATAATAGGAAATGACCGGCGGTTTCTCAGATTCCTGTTCCTGTGGTGCGTAAAGCGGAATACCCACAAAAACCACAAGCAGAACAACCAGAATACAGAATACCATCCATGGGAGCAGGCGCCGGATCACCGACCTTTTTTTGCGCATGTTCTACCCACCTCCCTAGTTCAGTCTGAATACAATTTCCCGGTACAGAGATACGAAGTATCCAAGCGCATCACTGAGCAGGCTGAAGAAAACCAGTATCAGGAACAGAATCACCAAGGCACCAAAGACTGTCGCGACCAGAAAAATCAAAGTCTTCCCGGGACTGTAATCATGCACTTCCATCAGCCCGACGAAAACCAGCAATACACACCAGATGATGGAAACACTTGCCAATACACTGTAATAGGATGCCTCATCAAAGGAAATGACATGGCTCAGGAGGATCAGTGGCAGCTGAATGAGGATATATGGCAGAAGCGCATAACACATGGCCATATATATGTCCCTCAAATGTCCCTTCCCGTCAAAGAGTGTCGACAGTGCCCAGTTCGCAAGGCACAGGATCAGAAACGGAAAGAGGAATGATGCCGCCTGTTCATAAATATTGATATACTGCAGCGGAGCTGTTACAAACTGGAAATTGGTCAGCATGAGCCGCAGAACATAGGTGAGCAGGAAAAGAATCAGAAATGTATGGGCAGCTGCCATGGAACCACGTTTTTCATGAATCAGGTCCCAGAATCCATCAAACGGATGAAAAATCACATATGTCCCATACCGCAATGATGCCTTGTATCTGCCCCAGGCTGCCCGCCTGGCGTTCCCGTTATCTTGCGATCTGACGGCGTTCATATTCCTGCACCTCCTCTTCCATCTGTTTTTTCCTGCGGATCACCAAAGGAATAATCAGGACAGCAACAACGATCGCCACAATCCAGCCAATATTCGACTCAACCAGTTCCTTTCTGTAATACCGGTATGCCCGTCCATAGTTCTGCCTGTCATGCGCCATCTTGAAGTAGTCCATGGCTTCCTTATAGCTTTCCTGGCGCATCAGCGCTCTGCCAATCCCTATAAAAGCGAGATTGTAATTGGCATTCAGTTTCAATACATTACGCCATGTGTCGGCAGAACCGTCATAATCACCTTTCAGATATTCATCACTGGCCTTATAGATCAGGTTACCATAGTCTGTTGGTGTGAAAACTGTGACTGTGGCTTCATTCTCGTCCAGGCAAAACAGGTCATGCCCCATATGTTCAATGGATACCGCAGACAGGAAAGCTCCCGCGTTATTCCCTTTTGTACCAAACGCCCAGAGCATGATCCCCTGCGGATCATACCCGAAGATTCGGCCACGGGTACGGTCAACCGCCACATATATATCATTATCCAGAACTGTGATATCCTTCAGTTTTGAAGGGCCATACTCCACAGCACTGTCATTGACCCACTGGATGTCCCCGATCGGGGGATACCTGTCATTCTTGATCAGAATATCATTCCCGATTCCGTTGAGTCTCCGAATGGGTTTGGCTGCATCATACAGAAGGTCATATTCACTGAACACAGTATTTGTAGCATAGATGAAACCCTCATCATCCATGTAGATATTCTCATACTCTGTAGGAACAAATGATGCCTGCTGTGCACGCTGTTCCTTGGTGGTAAAAAATGATTTCCAGATATAGTCCCACATGCTCAGCGTAACGGGATTGGCCCCTATGAAACCGGTAAATGTTCCGTCAGCCTCATACTTGACAAGACCCTTGTTCACATTGGTTGCAAGCACAAACACACGTCCGGAAACGTCCACGACCAGCTTATTCGGAAGAAAACTCAGGTTCTGATCAAATGTCGAATCTTCAGGTTTCACATACTCCCGTACAAAATGAAGATCCCGGTCCATCATAATGACACGATTATGATTGGTATCACAGACATAAATGTTTCCTTCAGCATCCGCACAGACATCACTTGGCGTATCAAAGCTTTCCGGAGTCGCACCCTGTACGGTCCGTATTTCCCGCACCAGTGTGTAATCCGTGCCATTTTTCCGGACCTGAAGAATCCGGTTGTTTCCAGTGTCTGCAATATAGATATCCTGATCCCTTACGTAAAGCGACTGTGGTTTCCGCATGGGCGTTTCCAGGTTGAGTGTTGTGGAATAAATCACATCTTCAACCCGGTATGCATCCGGAGATTCACGGATATCGCCCCAGTAGTCATAATTGTATGTATATGTACTGGAAAAGCCGTCCTCAGCCGCGACTGCAGGACCTGTAACCATGATGCAAAGGCAGCAGGCCATGACAAACACAAGCATTCGTTTCACTTACATTCACTCCTGTCTCTTCCGCTTCAGATCGCTCACACATCAGTCTTTCAGGCCAGAGCTTGCCATGGTCTCCAGAATCTGGCTCTGAGACAGAATGAAAATGGTAATAGGCACCAACATTACAATGACTGTAACCGCCGCAGCCTGACCCGTTCTGGCAATGCCACCTGCCTGGATCTGCTGCAGGGCATAAACCAGTGTCTTCTTCTCTTCTGAATAGATAACCGTTGCGGCGTTTGTATTCCACAGGTGCTGAACAGAGAAGATGATGATCGTCAGCCAGGCCGGCTTGACGTTGGGCATGATAATTGACCAGAAAATCCTGAACTCCCCGGCCCCGTCAATATGTGCTGCTTCGATCAGAGCAGTTGGCAACCCTTCCATGAACTGTTTCATCAGGAACAATCCGATGGGCGCTGCGAAAGCGGGCAGAATAATTGCCCAGTACGTATCAATCATTCCCATCCGGCTCATGATGACATAGTTCGGAATCCCGGTGACGTACCCGGAAAACATGAGTGCCGTAACTACAACAGAGAAGAACAGCTTGCCCCCGGGAAAATCGTATTTTGCAAGCACAAACGCAGCCATGGAAGCAATCACTACATGCCCGAATGTACCGACAAACGTAATGAATACAGTATTCATCAGATACCGGGAGAACGGAATCCAGCTCTGGCTCATTGTGACGAACAGATCGCTGAAGTTATCCATCGTCACATGCGAAGGAAAAACTTTCGGCGGGAACCTGAAAAGCTCATCCAGCGGCTTGAGTGCAGAGCAAATGGAAAAGACCAGAGGAAACACCATTGCAACTGCAAACAGGAGCATAAGAAGATAGATCCCCAGGTCACCCCAGAAACTGCGGTTCGGTTTGCGCCGTTTGGGATGTGCCAGCTTAACCAGCATAAACAGAGCATACACTCCGGCCAGTACAAGAGCCAGCACACGGACAAGTATCCAGGTTGAAGCCGTTACATCGATCTCTCCTGTGATTGTTCCGGCTTCGATTGCCGCATTATAGGCATTGATTGCATTCAGGCGTACCGTGGCCAGCAGAAAAGCACCGGCAAGAGCCAGCAATACAATGCATGAGATGATCAGAAACTTCTTGACATTCAGGCGTGGTTTTTCCTCCTCTACCGGAAGCTCACCACGAATCTGTGCCAGATAACGCAGCTGATCAACCCGATCATTTGTCTCCGGAGGCTTGATGTGCTGGATTTTCTTTTTCGAACTCATGTGCCCACCTTCCTCAGAGCGTTCTGAATCACCTTGTTACACAGAATCATCACAAGAAACAGAACCGTGGCAATTGCTGATGCATACCCCATTTCAAAGCGGGAAAAACCATAGTCAAACAGATGAGTGACAATGGTTCTGGCTGCATAGTCCGTAGAAGGATACCCGGCCAGCGCACGTGGCACATCACAGACATTGAATGCCTGCGTGATCGCCATGACTGCACCAAACAAGAGCATAGGCTTCATGCTTGGGAGTGTTATGTAATACAGTTCCTGCCAGCGGTTCCGGATACCGTCCACATAACCGGCTTCATACATGGACCGGTCCACTCCCTGCAGACCTGCAACGAACGACAGGAAGCCTGTGCCCATGCTCATCCACAGAATCACAACGATAATGACCGGCAGGATATACCTGGGATCTGTCAGCCACAGCAGAGGTGCATCGATCAGACCGAACTGCAGAAGAAATGAGTTCAGGTATCCATAGGCATCGCCCCGGAATATGATGGAAAAAATGTAGTACGCATTCTGCGCAATAGACGGTGCATAGAAAACCACAACCGCAATCGTCCGCAGCCATCTCGGCAGTTCATTGATGAACCAGGCAAACAGGAAAGACAGAATATACCCCAGAGGACCGGTGATCACTGCAATCACAAACGTATTTTTGACTGCAGTCAGAAACACCTCATCCTGAAGAACTAGGTTCACATAATTCTGAAAGCCGATAAACTTGGGTGGCTCAAGAATGTTGTAATAAGTAAAACCATAATAGATCGACGTACAGATCGGCGCAATGAAGAAAAGTATAAACAATGCAGCATAAGGAAGCAAAAACAGATAGCATACCTTCATCTTCTTGGCTTTTGCCAGGTTATACTTCATGTTTTCACGTTTCATCCGTACATACTTGTTCCAGGTAGACTGCATAAACTTTTCCTCCTTTCCTGTTACTCAACCGGAAGATCAAATTCTTTACGTTTGACCTTGATTTCTTCATTGATTGTTTTGGAGTATGTCAGAAGGGTCTCTCTTGCATCATCCTTGTCATTGATCACCCGACGGATTGCGTTCGTCATATGTCGGGTAGTTGAGTACCCGCCAGCGATCTCACGGAAGCCCACTGTCTGAGCCATCTGCTCCTTAAGAATTGCCAGCTGATCAGCACTCCATGCCAGTTGATTCAACGCATCCCGGTTTGCCGTTGTATAGCGTGCAGATGAACCCAGGACACTCTCCATTTCACGGCCAAAACGCACCTGCGTTGCACTGGATGTCCACCATTTCAGAAATTCCCATGAATTCTGCTTGACTTTTGCATCATCGGTCGCAATGATCATTGAGCATAAGCCTGCACAATGTACCGAGCGGTCAATTTCTGTGGAGCCATCCTCTCTGACAACCTCTGTACCAGGGAAGAGTGTGAAGTCCCAGAGTCCGCGGATTTCCGGTGCAGAAACAGTCAGCGTGTTGTAAGTCGAATAGGATGCTACACCGATGGGC
>ONWQ01000519.1 GCA_900321565.1 uncultured Eubacteriales bacterium | reverse complement strand
TACTGAAAACAGATTCATACAGAATCATCGTTTTGAATTTGCAGCATTCTGGAAATCGGAAGGGGAGATTTTTCCATGGCGAAAAAGACCATTGCCTGCGTGGCTGTCTTCATCCTGTGTCTGAGCATCTTTGCATCTGCCACGGCTGACATGAAGCGCGGATCCCGTGGGGATGATGTACAGACTGTTCAGGAAATGCTTATTGAGCTCGGTTTTCTGGAGGATAAAGCCGATGGCATTTTCGGAAAGAAAACCGCTGCAGCCGTGAAGCGTTTTCAGGCTTACCTGGGAGAAAAGCAGAACGGTATACTGAAAGATGATCAGGAGTTTGCGCTCTGGGATCTTTATGCAGCGGCAACAGGCATGGGTGAAGGGGACGGCCGGGATGAAGATGAGCTGATGGAGAGTTATCCCGGATACTGCAGCTGGGAAGGCAAAGATGAATGGGGTGGTGTATTCTGCTACCGGCATCTTGAGGAAAGCTTCATCCACAGCAAACTGGAGAAAGGGAACATGCCTGCCAAGCTGGAAAACCTGCTTATGAAACGGCTGTGTGAAGCGTGGACCCAGGATATTCTGGCCATGTATGATGCCTGGGAAGAGGAGCTGTCAGAGGATGACAGCCATATCGCTGAAGAGCAGAGAGAGGCTTTTGAGACCATACTGGAGGAATACCAGAACGCAGAATCCGAACCCAATGGACTCCTGAATGAACAGGTATGGCTGGAAAAAACGGGCATAGATCTGTGCTTTGATATGCACGGAGCCGAATCCAACTGAAGAACGCAAACCTGCGTAAGTAACCGGGAAGCAGTAGCCTTCCCGGTATTTTTATGTGACCAGGTCTCACGCCATGCAGTTCAGGAGGGGATCAGAGGCATGACCGACTGGGATACCTGTCATGCCTGAGAGTCAGAAAAGGCAGGAAGTCATAACGGACTTCCTGCCGGACATAGTCTGTCTGATTATTCTGTCTGTGTCCATACGCCGTCAGAACCGATCTGGTATCCGTCAATTACAGCGTTGGTCACCATGAAACCGTTGCCGTCGAAATAATACCACTTGCCATCGATCTGCATCCAGGTGCTTCTGGCGTTTTTATACTTCCATCTGCCTGCCTCCTGATACCAGGAATCATGAACCATGGCACCATCCGGTCCGAGGCGGTAGCCTTGGACTGTGGTATCCGTTACCATGTAGCCATAAGCATCGAAGTAGTACCACTTGCCGTCAATCTCGGCCCAGGAAGACTTGAGGTTCTTGTACTTCCAGCCACGCGCGTCAGCATGCCAGAGTTCTTCAGCAACGCCATCATCACCGATCTCATAATTTTCTCTGGTCTCGTTGGTTGCCATCACGCCATTCTCATCGAAGTAGTACCAGTTGCCGTCAATTTCAAGCCACTGGCCGGCTACATCCTTATAGGTCCAGCCGTCTTCGCTTTCGTTCCAAAGGGGCTGTCCGGGTACCCATTTACCGTCTGCGCCTACATAAGCGTCACCGATCCATGCATCTTTTGCCATGGTACCGTCATCCGTCAGGTAATAGTCGCCTTCCCATGTGTTTTCTTTCCGGTAACAGCTTGCATCAAAGCAGTATTCATTTCCATTGATGGTAACCCATCCGGGACCTGCCAGTGTACCATCAGCATATTCAAAGTAGGAACCGTTTTCATCCTGTTTCCATTCGCCGCTTGTTGCATAGGGTGCCGGGATTTCTTCGCCAGGCCGTCCGATACCACCACCCGCCGGTTTCCCTGTACCGAAGTAATCCAGAACTTCCTGCGGAATCGTAACCCGTGCTACCGGTATTAATGTATCATCTTCATTGCCATGTATGTAATATGCTGTACCGTCGAAGAAATATGTGTGTCCGTCTGTATACATATAATGAGCGTCTAAAGTGTATCCATCCGCATCCTTTGTAATGGCCTTCTGATAGCCCGTCCGTGTCTGTGTCAGAGTCAGATTGCCCTCCGCATCATAATGCTTCGAGACTGTGGTATCTCCATTCTTTGTCTCGATTACTGAAGACAAAAAACTGCCATTTTTATCGTAGTATTTTATGGTCGTAGTATCCCCATTGGTATCGGTTTCCATGGTCAACACGCCAGCTGCATTGTAATTCTTCTGGTTGACGATCGTTCCATCCGCATTGATGACTTGTACATTCTTTCCTCTTATAATGCCCTCTGAATCCTTGTATACATTTTCTCTCAGACCAGGCACCTCATGAGTCTCTGTTGAACCGGTAGAAAAGAAACTTACAGAATCACGGGAAACATAAGCACCGGTTTCGGGATTCATGCTTTGTGTTACCTGTGAATACTGCAGATTTCCGTTTGCGTCATATCTCTCCGTAGTTATATTGCGTGTCCCATCCGCGTTGGCTGTAGCTCCATTTATATTCACAGTGCCCCATTTATTATCTGTGTAGATCTCCTTGTCCTGAATTAACTCGCCGTTCTTGTCGGTGATCGTTGTATGATCCAAAGTATATGCTTCCTGATAGGTTACTGTATGATTATTATTTTCGCCCTGTGCATTAGTGGAAATCTGATATTCCTGCCTGATTTCACCGGTTTCAGGGTCCCGGCGCACACCGTTTTCTGTGACTAGGTTTCCATCTGTATCGAAAGTTATGTCCATAGTCTCAGTTGCAACACCGGTTGCAGGATCCCATCGGGTCTGACTGTGATTTTTCTCTTGGTTGCTTCCCGAATGGAAATCCACGGTAGCATAAAAAGTCCTGTTCCCGTTCTCGGCATCATAGTACCAGTTTTCACTATAGGTGGTATATCCCTCTGTGTCTTTCGTATAGTAGTATACCCTGTGATCGCTTGCATCCACTGTATAGGGAGCCCCGGTCAGTTTAGCTTCTTCCCATGTCTCTGGAATTTCTGCTGCAGCCGTCAGGCACAGGGACAGTATGAGAAGCACCAGGAAAAGTCCGTAATACTGTTTTTTCATTCTATTCACCCTTTCCGCTGCCAGGCAGCTATGCCTTTTATTCTACTGTTCAGAATACCATTTCAGCGTTGAAAACACAATCCGTCAATTGACGGACATCCGGCAAAAACCGGATGCAGAGCCCCATCATTTTACACCTCTGTCAGGTACGCCCGGCAAACAGAAAGATAGCTCATAAATCCCTTTTACTGAGTGCCTGCCGGACTGCTT
>ONWQ01000520.1 GCA_900321565.1 uncultured Eubacteriales bacterium | reverse complement strand
CCCTGCTGAGGATTCATGTTCACAGGAGGCTCTGACAGCATTGAAAACCAAGATCATACTGCAATGGCTGCAGATTGCAGCCGGACTGTTTGTCTTTTCTTTCGGTGAGCACCTGACTATTTTTGCCAATATCGGGCTCGCGCCCTGGGACTGTCTTGGCATGGGTATAGCCATACACACACCACTTAATTACGGACTGGCCATGACTCTGACATCCGTTCTGGTTGTCTGTATTGATCTTATCCTGCATGAGCGCATCGGGTACGGAACCATCATTGATGCACTGCTCACCGGAAATTTCGTTCAGTTTTTCAATGACCGGAACCCTTTCCCTGAAAACACAAACCTGTTTTCCGGAATCCTCTGCATGATGATCGGGTTTATCTTCATGGCACTGGGTATCATGATCTATATCCGTGCCGGACAGGGGTGCGGCCCCAGAGACGCATTGCTGGTCGGCGTCGGAAAACGTATGCAACGTCTGCCCATCGGAATCGTTGAGATTCTGCTGTGGACCATCGTGCTTCTTGCCGGCTGGCTGCTTGGCGGACCGGTCGGCATCGGAACCCTGCTAAGCACGTTCGGTGCCGGGTTTGTTATGCAGGCAGTATACACTGTTTTTCATTTTGAACCGCGGGATATCCATCAGCGGGATTTACTGCATGTGACAAGAATCCTGCTTCATGCACCCGGCGATTAACTTCTCATCCGAAACGGTCATATATGAGGGGGAAAAATATGAAAAAAGTCAGAATCACTGTCATGCGGATCACCACATATCCTGATCTGATGGCAGAATATGAAAACCCGCTTGAGCATGCCTGTGATATGTCCGAAGGTCAGACCTTTATTGCAGACGGCTGGCGCAAGCCCGAGGGGTTCTGTGAAAGTGCGTGGGAATCCATGTCAGCATTTGTCATGACGCTTGCACACGGTGGTGAAGGACTGTATAACCATTGGATGAAGAACCCAAAGACGGCCATGGTTTCCTGTAACGATGGCTTCCGTCCGGTCAGTTTTTACCTCGAGGCACTGGATGAAGACGCCTCCTGCTGACAAAAAGCCCGAAGTCCCGGATTCGCATCACAGGAGCTGATCGTATTTTTTTGCATTCCCACGGGATTTGTCCACAGGATACTTTTGCTCATTCTTTGTCATTTTCTGGTTTATGATTTCATCCTCGTCCAGTTGCAGCTTATCCAGCAGATTTCTGGCATATACCAGCACATCTGCCAGTTCCTCCCGGACATGATCCAGGTCATAGTCTGTATCGCTCCATTGAAAGCATTCAAGCAGCTCATTGGCTTCAATGGAAATGGACTTGGCAAGATTGGCCGGTGTATGAAACTGATCCCAGTCGCGGTCTTCACTGAACTTTCTGATTCTTTCAATCGTATCCTGACGCATACATATTTCCTCTTTTCATTTCCTGTAGTCCATATATACAGAGTGTATATCGCTCCCTATGGATCATGTCAGTCCTCATGATGGATCATTGTCTTTTCTGTTTTCTTGTAAAAAACCGATATGGGACTTCAAAGACTGCAACAATTGCCAGGACGATAGCGATCGAACACTTGACAGCATTGAACCCTGTCAGCATTGCCTCATGAAATGCGGCCTCCACAAGCTGATAGCTCGTCCAGAAAATACCGGCACCCGGTACCAGCGGAAAGATTCCGGTAATCACGAAAACTGTGGCCGGGCATGTTTTCAGAACCGCAAACCACCGGCACAGCAGAACAATAGCTGCCGTGGCAATCAAAGTTGAGAACGCTGCTGACACACCGGTATACCATATCATCAGACTGTAGATCAGCCATCCACTGCTGCCTACAACTCCGCATGCCAGATAAAAGCGTACAGGTACATTGTAAAGCAGGGCAAAGGATATGGTCCCCAAAAAAGCAGCAGCACACTGCCAGATCAGAATCCATTCATTCATATGCAGTTCAGCCGGATGCAGCAATCCGTTGAGGCCAAGCTGGCTTCGGATCACACTGAACATACACCCGACTCCAATGGCGATACATCCAAACGTCAGACAGGCATCCAGAAGGCGCACTGAGCCTGCAATATAATCCCCGTCGGCAATATCCCGAATTCCATTGATAAACGGTACACCAGGGACCAGAGGAATGATCGCGCCAATCACCATATTGCTCCAGCTGTTACCAATGCCCAGACGCCAGTTCAGAAAGCAAATCAGTGTAACCAGAGCACCACCTGCCACATTCTGAAAAATCTTGGACAGCCGTTTCCCCGGAAACAGCAGAAACGCATAGAGCAGAATACCGGCCAGAAAAGAACCAAGACTGTCAAAAGGACTGCCACCAAACAGATAGCAAAAGCATGCACTGCCAAAACCGGAAGCCAGGATCTGATGCCATACCGGTTTTCCCGGGCTCCGACGGATACGTTCAAGCTCTTGCTTTACCTCCGAAACACTAAGCCCGGATTCAGCCACATCCCGTGACAGCTGATTGACTGCAATGACCCGGTCCAGAGAAGCGCTCCGTACCGGAATGTGCTGTACTTCCGCAAAGGAACGGTTGTCCTTGTTTTCTTCTGCTCCCGTAGTAAAAATCCCATTGGAAAGCACAAAAAAATGACAGTTCTGTACACCAAAATGTGTACAGATTCTCATCATTGTATCTTCAACACGGGAAATCTCGGCACCATTTTCCAGCAGAATATGTCCTGCTTCCATGGCTGTTGCCATGATCTCCTTGCTGTCAGCCATAGTGCCAGTCTCTGCAGGCTCTTTGGTTTGTTCTTTTTCCATGCTCCTGTCCCCTTGCGTATCCTGTTTCTGTACTGCAGTACAATGACTGCCACAGACAGAAAGAATAAGCAGAAATACCACGAAATTCAAGCCTTACTTATATGTGATTTCATCAGATTTGTCCGTACAGAAAAGACGGCAAGCTTAGCTTAAGCCGTCTTACGATTGCTTTTCATTTTCAGCCAATGAATCATTGCATTCTGTTCTGCCACTTATGCCATGCTCTTGAGAATCGTCATCTCAACGACCTGACCGCGTATACTGACCTTAATGTCATCCGCAACGTGAGCAACCACAGATTTTTCCAGCTCATCCCAGGCTTCCAGTGCCTGCTGTTCCTTACGGCGTACCGCAACCGACAGAGCATCCTCGTATTGTGTCATGGACCACTCCCAGTCCAGAACCGGTGTGGAAGACTGCTCATACATGCTTGGCAGCAACAGGGGGCTGGACAGAGAAACCATGTCTTCGTCCGCTCCGCGATCAAAAAAGTCACGCAGGCGACCCATCAGCCCCTTGGCTGAGGCATTTTTGCCTGTACTGGAAACGGCCAGCAACTGATCACGTTTCTCACTGTTCATTCTGGTGTTCACCTGCAGATGCAGCTGATACACATTATCTTCATCCTCAATCCAGAAAGTGCCTTCCGGCTGCCCGGTAATAGAACGCATCATGCCCATCATTTCTTCAGCCAGAAGTCGCAGATGAATCGCATTCTTTCCTTCCATGCCTTTGTATGCGATCACTTTCTCTACCTGTTCCAGGGCAGCTTCCAGCCGATCGCCCTGGCTTGAAACAACAATCCTATCTGTTTTCATATCGGCCATCCTTTACTCAATATCCAGAATATCCGAAAAACCGGTCACTTCAAATACTTCCTGCACAATATCATTGACATGTGTGATTTTCAGGCCGCCTTTTCTGTTCATAACCTTGTGTGCTGAGAGAAGAACACGCAGGCCGGCAGATGAAATGTAATCCAGTTTACTGAAATCCATGACAAGTTTCTCAGCATCATTCATGGATTTGTTGAGTTCTGCTTCCAGTTCCGGAGAAGTCATGGTATCCAGGCGGCCTTCAAGTGCAATCTCAAGAGTATCTGCTTTCTGTGTTTTGTTGATTGTCATATCTGTATCCTCCTTGCTTCTATTCCAGTGCTTTCGCACGTGAAATTGTTGTTACTTGCCGGCATCCAGCCTCAGCATCAGATTGTTCAGGTTCAGTGAGTAAGTATAGGTTGCTTCCTGGGCCATGGCCATCACAAGACGAATCCCCAGCGCATCTTCATTCCCTTCAGGTACATAGTGTACCGGGTCAAATGCACTGCAGTCATCCCGAAAGCGGAGCACCCATTGCGCTTTCTTATTCAGAATACGCACTGACAGATGATGCGGCTTTCCATCCCGAGAAAAACCATGCTGTATGGTATTGCTTGCCATTTCTTCAATGCAGAGCGCAATATGGCTGCTGATTCTGCTGTTTTGCCCGTGCTCGATGCAGAATTGCTGCGCCTGCTCCGCCACTGCGGTAACACCTTCCATGGTGTATATATCCGCTTCCAACAGATTCTCTTCCGAAACGCCAAAATCCTCTTTCAGAAGCAAATATGCACTGTCCTGCCATGGCATCCGATGTGTGCGGTTTATGATCAGAAGCCCGATAAAAATCAGTGTCAGGAGCTCACCGGCTGCAAAGTAAACCCAGATGCCCTGTACACCCGCAAAGCGACTGATAACCCACGCAGCCAGCAGTGGAAAGGCTGCACCTTCCAGCATGGATATGCTTTCTGTCAGGAATACCCGTCCGGTTGCCTGATATTCGTTTTTCAATGCATTATTCATACAGCAGGGAATCAGGCCGGCACAGAAAATTCTGAGCCCGAGAATTGCCATGTCCTGCGCTCTTCCAAGTGCAGGAATGAAAACCTTCACAAACACCGGTGCCATCAGCAGAACAAACACGCCCATGCATATACCTAGAATAAACGAATTCCGGATCAGTGTTTCCATCAGTTGCTTCAGGCCATTCCGGTCCTCTTCATTGTAAAATATGCCCGAGAGCGTAAGGGATACACCGCCAATACCAGTCGTTATGCAGTTTACTGAATTGCCGATTGTTGTCACAACACTGAATGCCGCAAGCGCGACGCTTCCATCCATACTTTTCAATAACCGGTTCATGAAAAAGGTCATAATAACTGCCGAAGCCATATTGAACAGTGAAGGGACCCCGCTGCGCAGTAATTCCATGATCTTTTTTCTGCTGATGAGTCTCGGAGAAAAGCGAAACACACACTTATGTGAGAGAAAATAGAACCCGGCAATCACCAGTGCAACATAGTAGCTGATGGATGAAGCAAGTCCCATTCCGAACATTCCGCCATGAAATACAAGCACATTGAGCAGATCCAGGGCTATATCCGCAACCGTCATACTGAGTACCGCAGCAATCAGCAGACCGCTCTGTCCGGCCATCTGCAGAAACGGCACAAGAATCAGTGCGCCCATGGACGCCGGTGCACCAATCACAAACCCGATCATATAGTTCCGCGTTTCCGTGAACAGTTCACCACTGCTCCCCGCACCCAGTGCACTTGCCAGAGACCCCCCGGCAAGTAAAACAAGGACCATGCAGGCCACAGAAATACAGGCTGTTAGCAACAGGGCCACTGTGTACCCGGCATTGGTTTCTTCCTGCAGTCCCTTGCCCAGTGAACGACTGCAGATCACCTGGACACCCGCGCCAAGCATGGTACCGATTGCACCCGTAAACAACAGAACCGGATTCGCCAGTCCGTAAGCTGCCAGCGCCTGAACCCCCAAAAAACGACCAATCATGACGTTATCTATCAGCAGGCACAGCGAGACCGTCAAAGCTGAAAAAATCTGGGCTGTAAGCATCTGACGGACAAGCTTACGTATCATAAGAACCAACTCCTTTATCGAGGTGCCCGGAAAATCGACGATCATACTACAATACGATACCGAATGCGCATCCGTGTCTTCCGCTGTCCAACCGTCGATTGCCTGAGAATGCACATAACACCGGGTTCAACTACGGACAGGACACAACACCAGATGTGTCCGCGACTGGCTTGCATGGTCTCCATGCACCATGCCATAGCGACATGAACCCCGGAAAGCCTTGCTGTACCACAGTGAAAGCTCCGCTCCAAAACACATGCCTCCGCCGTCGGCGACAAGGCTCTGCAGCTTTTCCCCTTCCGGGTCCAAAGCTTATAGCATTCAGTATGGGCATCCATGTTTTCCATTCTGCCCGTATTTGTCATAATACCACAATTTTATAATGTCAACCACTGCTCACCAGTGAACCGGCAGCAGATTCTGTATGGCTCTTCAGCAAATAATGCTTGAAAACCAAGCACGTTTACACTACAATTGTTATGAAATTGTCTGGTACAGACCCTACATTTTTTATGGAGGAATCACAATAATGAAAAAGGCTTTTGCTCTGTTTCTTGTTCTTTCCCTTCTGCTTTGCTCGACGTGTACTGCATTCGCTGTCAATGAAGATGTGGAAGGTGAACTGGTCATTTATACCTCAATGTATCCGGAAATCATCGATATGATGAATGCTGCCATTGCTGCAGAGTTTCCGAATCTTACTCCTGGCATTGACGGAAGTTTCTTCTTTTATTCCGGAACCAGTAAACTGATCACCAAGATTTACGGTGAAATGGGCGAAAAGAGAGACCAGGCCCTGGGCTGTGATATGTTCATGGTTGCTGAACCTGCATTCTCCCTTGAAATGAAGGATTATGGTTACCTGCATTCCTTTGAAGTGGAAAATGCAGATACCCGCCTGCGTTTCCCGTATGACACTGAGGGGTTCTGGTATCCGGTTCGTGTCTGCAATATGGTCCTGGCCTATAATCCTGAAATGACGGATGCATGGGCGGCCAAAGGAATTACGATTCCCAGATCTTTCAAGGATTTTGCTTATGACAGTTCTCTGAAGGGTTACATTTCCATGGGTGACCCCATGACCAGTGGTACTTCCTATGCCGCTGTCTCTGCACTGCTGGATAAGTACGGCGAAGAATACCTGGATAAACTCGGTGCCAATTCCGTCATGCGTGAATCCGGCTCCACGGCAATCGCAAAGCTTCAGAGTGGTGAATGCGCTGCCATCATGATTCTGGAGGAGTCTATCCTGAAATACCTTCATGATGAAGAAGAAAAAGGCAATCCTGTTACTAATCTTGAAGTGATTTATCCCGAAGATGGTGTGATTCTGATCCCGTCCACTGTGATGATTGTTGCTGAAGAATTCTCCAAGAATGTGAATACCGAAGCCGCCGAAGCTGTTGCCCAGTGGCTTCTGTCTGATGATGGACAGAAGATGATCCTGAGGGGATACATGCACTCTGTGCTCGCCGGCATGGAAGAAATACCTTACCATTCCGTGGATACCAACGAGCTGATCAAAAAAGATATGGGAATCGACTGGGTGAAAGCCTATAAGAACCGTGAGGAAATCAATAATCTCTGGACTCTCAAGGTCACTCAGTAAAGCAGTACTGCCACCGTTTGCAGGGGAAGTCGTATTCGACTTCCCCTTTCCGGTTCATCCGGGCTGAGACTAGAGGGTCAAGTACCCAGCACCCAAGGGTACTGGGCTTGAAATCGGGGAAGCAATTCTCCGATGGATAGTTCGGTATCCGTAAGTGCAGAGT
>ONWQ01000521.1 GCA_900321565.1 uncultured Eubacteriales bacterium | reverse complement strand
GAGGGCTTTGGCTTCGATCTGCCGGATTCTTTCTCTTGTTACGTTGAAGATTTCACCGACTTCTTCCAGAGTATAACTCTTTCCACCATCCAGACCATATCTGAGACAGATGACCTTTTTCTCACGTTCTGTAAGTGTATCCAGTACTTCCATGAGCTGCTCGCGCTGCAGTGCATAAAATGCGGCATCCGAAGGTGCCGGAGCTGTTTCATCAGGAATAAAGTCACCCAGGTGACTGTCTTCCTCTTCGCCGATGGGGGTCTCAAGGCTTACAGGATCCTGAGCTATCTTAATGATTTCCTGGATTCTGGATTCGGGAAGATGCATGGCGGCTGCCTGCTCTTCAATGGTGGGTTCTCTGCCGAGCTCCTGCATCAGCTGTCGTGAAGTGCGGATCAGGCGATTGATCGTTTCGACCATATGTACGGGAATCCGGATCGTTCTTGCCTGGTCGGCAAGAGCACGTGTAATGGATTGCCGGATCCACCAAGTTGCATAGGTGGAAAACTTGAAACCTTTTCGATAATCAAATTTATCCGCTGCCTTGATCAGTCCCATGTTACCTTCCTGAATCAGATCCAGGTATTGCATCCCACGATTGTTATAGTGTCCGGCTATGGAAACAACGAGTCTGAGATTTGCCTGAATCAGTTCATCCTTGGCGGTTAAATCACCGGCTTCAATTCTCTTTGCGAGTGCGATTTCTTCATCGGCTGTCAGCAAAGGAATCTTACCGATTTCCTTAAGGTACATCCGGATAGGATCGGAAAGGTTTACTTCGTCACTGACGTTGGCAAGTACAGGCTGGGGTGAGGACTGTGATACCGACTGTCTGGGCATGTCATCCTGATTGGAATTGACAAGAACGGATAGTGGGTCTCTGTCGAGCATCGAAGATTCTGCAGATGAGCCATTGTTGTCCACGTCGTCCTGCAAATCGACATGGACGTTTTCCTTATCCAGACGCTCAACCATATCATAGAGTGTGTCCGGATCAAGTTCCATATCGCCGAAGAGGTCCCGGATCTCAGAGAGAGTAAGACTTCCATGAGTTTTTCCGATCTCGACAATCTCGTCCATCCTCGCATTGCGGTCTTCCTGCGTATAGATCAAATAGATCGCTCCTTACTATTGTGCTGCTTGGCAGGGTTTACAACTGCCATTGAACCGAAAACATGGGATTTCGGTTGATAACTATTCAAGATAATCCATCAGCCGGCGATTTGTGCCGGTTGCTTTCAGCTTTCTGAGCGCCTTGGCCTCAATCTGACGGATTCGTTCCCGGGTTACGTGAAACTCACGGCCAACTTCTTCAAGTGTCCTGGCATTGCCATCATCCAGACCAAAGCGCAGGATGATTACCCTCTGTTCTCGGGGGGACAGTGTGTCCAACACATCCCGAAGTTGTTCTCGCATCAGATTACGCGAGGCGGCATCCATGGGGGCCAAAGAATCATTATCGGCTATGAAGTCACCAAGATGACTGTCTTCTTCTTCTCCAACCGGGGTCTCCAGACTAACCGGATCCTGTGCTATATTCTGGATTTCCATAACACGCTCCGGCTCCAGATTCATGGCCTGGGCAAGTTCCTCAATCGTTGGATCACGTCCAAGTTCTTGCTGCAATTGGCGTGATGCCCGGGAAAGTCGATTGATGGTTTCCACCATGTGCACAGGAATACGGATGGTTCTTGCCTGGTCTGCAATTGAACGTGTAATAGCCTGTCTGATCCACCATGTGGCATATGTTGAAAACTTGAACTGCTTGGTATAATCAAACTTCTCGACTGCCTTCATCAGTCCGAGGTTTCCTTCCTGAATCAGATCAAGAAACTGCATACCTCTGCCGACATAGCGCTTGGCAATGGAGACCACCAGACGAAGATTGCTTTCACTCAGCCTTTTACGTGCAAAATTCTGTTGGGCTTCATCTCCCTCCTGTAGCATTCGAGCAAGACCGGTTTCTTCCTCCTGTGTCAGCAGAGGAATCTGTCCGATCTCCTTCAGGTAGATTCTTACAGGGTCATCCAGACTGACGCCTTCAGGCGCGGTAAGCATGGAGGCTGGATCAAGGTAAAGTGTATCGTTATGGTCTGCCAAATGGATGCCCATTGCCTGCATGGTTGTCAGCACTTGCTCGATGTCCTCAGCATCCAGTCCGATTTCACTGAGTTTGTCAAGAATATCTGCAGCGGAAGCAATCTGGCGAGTCTGAATCGCAGTGTACAGCTGATTCAGCTGAGTCTCGTGTTCTTCAGTCATCATATGCTTTGGAATTCCCTCCTTTACAGAGAAGGTCCGAGCGTTATTGTTTGAGCTGCTTTTTCTCCATTGTGAGCTTCTGAAACTGTTCCATGCACTCCCGCTTTTTCTCGGCTGACAAAACCGATTTCATTTCAGCGGTCAGGTTCTGAAGCTGTTTCTCGATGTTTGCAAGATGAATCTGTCGCTGGCATTGGTGAAGCATTTCCAGACGTTCATTCATATCACGAACGGGCAAATCCATCATCAACTGTGTAGCCCTTTGACTATCTTCAGGATCTTCCTGCTCTGCAACCAGTGCAGCCGGAGATTTTCCGAGCGTGAGTCCGAGAAACAATGTATGAAGCAGAGGATCCGTGAAATCACTGCTGGAAATCACTTCTTCAGCAGGAACATTTCCGGATGCAAGCAATGAGATGATCATTTCCTGAGCACGTACCGTATCCGTGATTTCCATCGCAGCTTTATGGGGCGCGGCGGGGTATTTGCTCTTGGCACGTACTGCACTTTTCACAGATGGCGATGGTTTTGCATTTGCGGGAGTTTCTTTTGGTCTGGATGACTGAACCTGCGACAGCAGAACTTCACGGCTGAAGCCGGTCTGAAGCGTAAGCTCCTGTATTTTGTTCTCCAGTTCTACGGGGTCCAGATTGGCCAGAATGGATGCGCAGGCTCTTGCATATTCGGTTTTACCGTCCTGAGTTGTCAGATCATACTGATCCCTCAGTCTTCTCATGCGATACGTTTCCGGTGACAGTGCGGGAAGATTCCGAAAAGCTTCGGCACCGTCTCTGCGTATGAACTCATCGGGATCCAGACCATCAGGAAAATCCAGAACACGGGCTGGCATTCCCTGGGAAGCAAATATATCCAATCCCCGGAGTATTGCATGTTGCCCGGCTCCATCCCCGTCATAGCTGAGATACACCTTGGGCGCGAAACGGCGAAGAAGCTGTGCCTGCTCCGGCGTCAGTGAAGTGCCCAGGGTGGCAACGACACCACGAATACCAAACTGAGAAAGAGCGATCACATCCATATAGCCTTCCACTAGAATTACCCGATCTAGATTCCGCTCTTTTTTCAGCAAATTTGCCGCATAGACGCCAAGTCTTTTATTGAATATGGGGGTATCTGCGGTATTAAGGTATTTCTGTTCTCCCTTCTTGTCCAGAATTCGTCCGCCAAACCCCAACACATGACCGAACTGATCAATAATGGGAAACATGACCCGATGGCGGAAGATATCATAAACCCTGCGCGGCTTTGCAGGAGCCTGCTCAGTAGCTGGCTCGGCCTCCTTAATTTTGACAAGACCTACCATGCTGAGCTCATCGGCGGTATATCCAAGTTCTTTCATGTGACGCAGAAGACTGTCCCAGCTGTCTGCAGAAGCACCAAGCCCGAATTTCCGGATGGTGGCATCATTTACGCCACGTCCCTTAAGATATTCAAGGCAGTCTTTGCCAGCGGGTGTGAACAGCATTTCATGAAAAAACCTGGCGGCATCACGATTGCATTCATAAAGCCGGTCGCGCAGCTCGCGCCGTTTCTGATATCCGGGATCCTCTATCAGTTCGGGCATCGGCAAATGCTCCATATCGGCAATATATTTGCAAGCATCGAAAAAGGAAAGGTGTTCCATTTCCTTTACAAAGGTTATGATTGTTCCGCCAGCCTTGCAGCCGAAGCAATAGTACAGTTTCTTGTCCGCGTCAACAGAAAAAGAAGCAGTTTTTTCCCCGTGAAACGGACAGAGTCCCCAATACTTGCTTCCGTTTTTTTTCAGTGATGTGTAGGACGAAATAATCTGAACCGCATCCGCACGGCGCATCAGTTCATCCAGCCATTCACTGGGGAAACGTCCAGGCATCACTGACTCCTTTCTTTCGTCAAGAAATAGTATTCTCCTGCAAATAATTCGACCGGATCATGGGCTTTTCAGACCAATGGGAATCCGGAAGGAACAAACAATCGATGAAACACGCGAATAGCATACCGGTCAGTCATTCCTGACAGGAAGTCACATACACCACGTTCCGTACCTTCCCGATAGCATACCATAAGATAATCCTCAG
>ONWQ01000523.1 GCA_900321565.1 uncultured Eubacteriales bacterium | reverse complement strand
CGGAACTTCCTGCAGACCAGGCTATGGTTCAGACTGTGAATGTCATGATGTTCAAGCTGGAAGGCCAGCTGATTCAGCGCAATCCGGAATTGCAGATGGAAGACAGGCTGCTGCTGGATAAAATGAATCTGCAGGAGCAGTGTATCGAGCTGGAAGGAAAGATATGGCCATTAAAGACCAGGGTATTTCCGACATTGAATCAGGAAACACCTTATATACTGACGGATGAGGAAAGTCAGGTCATTTCAGAACTGCACAAGGCATTCAAACAGAGTATGCGCTTACAGGATCATGTCAGTTTTCTTTATGAGCGTGGCTCCCTGTACAGAACATATAACGGCAATCTGTTGTATCACGGCTGTGTTCCCTTGAACGAGGATGGTTCGTTTCTGGAAAAGAAGTTCAGGGATGAGACAGTCAGCGGCAAGGCATTAATGGATTATGCAGACAGGGTGGCCAGAAAGGCATTTTATCAGGGAGATTCTTATGCACTGGACTTTATGTGGTATCTCTGGTGCGGCACAGATTCCCCTGTGTGCGGACGAAAGATCAAAACATTTGCCAGAGCCTATATACCGGATGAACAGGCCTGGCATGAACCCAGAAATCCGTATTACGACTGGTACAATCATGAATCAACCTGCAGAAAGATTATGCAGGAATTCGGATTGTCTGATGAAGAGGCCTGTATTGTGAACGGACATACACCCATCAGGGTCACCCACGGGGAGAGTCCGTTGAAAGCAGGAGGCAAGCTGGTTGTAATTGATGGCGGATTCTGTCGTGCATATCAGAAGACTACCGGAATTGCAGGCTATACCCTGATAGCCAACAGTCACGGGATGCGTCTTATGTCACACCAGCCATTTACTACGCTGAGGGATGCACAGGAAACCGGACGTGACATTCATTCCCAGTCCTTCGAATTCATGAGCTATCCAAAACGTAAGTATGTGATTGATACAGATCACGGCAAACTGCTGGAAGAGCGTATGAAAGACCTTGTTACTCTGCTGGAGGCATGCCGCAGCGGCATCATCCATCTGCAGAAGTAATCGTGTTTTGCCTGAATTCAGCGGATGCAGGTACAGTGACGGAACAGAAATGTACAGGCTTTTTTGCATGCATGATCCATGTTCAGACTTTTCAGCAGGGTGGAATTGTGTTATGATGCGCAATGCAGAAGGGGAGTGTTGGAATGCTTGAAATGCATATGCTGAAGCATATTCAGACCCTGCTGTCAGGCCTTCATGCGGATATCCGGGCGCTTGATCGAGATGATGAACATGAAGTGCATGCTGCCATAGGACTGCATATCTCAGAATTTGAGAATATGTCCGAGGGTGTTGTTGTCACGTACCGGCAGTGGGCATTGATTCTGACACGCCAGCCAAGAGCCTGTCTGTACTGTTCAGCTGCCGAGCCAGGCGCTGAAGATATTCTCCTCCTGGCGAGTACATTGATAGCCCGCACCGGCACGGTCGATCGAAGCGGAGAAAACTATTACTCTGTTTACAGACGGATTCTGCGGGGCGATCTGAGTGGTGTGGAGCTGACAGCTGCGGCCAATGATTATCAGATAAGGCGGGATCTTCTTCGTGCAGTCATGCTTTTTCACATTCCCGGTGATGAGGGCGAAAGCGCATATGAGATCCTGCGGGATATTGTTCCCTTGGAACGTACGGACGTTCTTATTGACATGGACCGCCACAGTGTTGTTCTTGTGAGGGATATCCATGAAGATGACTCCGTAAAGGATTCCATCCAGTTTGCGCAGGCGCTTCAGGAGACGGTTATGAGCGAAACCGCACTGGAAATGCTGGTAGGAATCAGTGAGCCGTTCATACTTCCGGAACATATGGGCAAAGGCTACCGTCAGGCACGGGATGCCATAGCGGTCGGCAGACGTTTTATACCTGAACAGACGATTTTTGCTTACCGACGTTTGATTCTTGAACGCTTTCTGATGCGGGTTCCTGAAAGCTCATACCGTGTCTATCAGGATATGATCTTTAATGCGGAGACGGAAAAGCTTTTCAATGAAGAAATGCTTTATACCATTGATGTGTTTTTCAAGAAAGACCTGAGTCTGGCAGAAGCATCCCGTTCATTGTATATTCACCGGAACACACTGATTTACCGGCTGGATAAGGTGGAACGTGTTACAGGTCTGAATCTGCGGAAGTTTGAGGATGCAGTGGTTTTTAAGCTGTTTATGGAACTGAAGAAGGAAAGAACAGGTGCGACTCCGGAAAAACTCCCGAGCTCGAATATAATACAAACAGAAGACGAGGAATAATGGCTCATGAAGAATACCAAAGTATTACTCCTGCTGGCACTGATTATGGTGATGCTTACGGGCTGCACACTGTTACCTGTAAGCGGACTGAACTCCATGCTGAAAGTATCGGATATGCAGCCATCGGATCAGAATGCGACAGTCTCATCTGACGGCGCAACTGTTACAATCTCCAAGGAACGGTATGAGCAGTATCAGCAGTTTGATACTGTACTGGATATGATTGAATTGGTGGAAACCAATTACTATCAGGATATTGATCATCAGGAACTGCTCAAGGGTGCAGCCATGGGTACACTGGCGATTATCGGGGAT
>ONWQ01000526.1 GCA_900321565.1 uncultured Eubacteriales bacterium | reverse complement strand
GCCTCAGCCTGCGTGAAAACCGGCTGGTTCGTGTCCTTGTCATTGGTGCCCAAGTACATCACATACTGTACATCCGTGTAGGCCGGACCCTCTGAGGATGCTGTACCGGCCGTGTCCTGCGCAGGCTCTGCGGGAATACCGGCAGTCGCCGGCACAGCCTGTGTCAGAACCCCTTTCAGGCTCTTGACCAGCACATCTGCGGCAGGCTCTGTCCATTCAGCAGTGTCCTGCACAGCCTCCGTCAGGGTATACACCGCAGCATAGGGAACCCCGCAGCGTCCGCAGACTTCCGCAGCCGCAGCCCCCTGCGTTCCGAACGCCATGGCACCGAACTCTGACTGCAGTCTCTGCGCGACCGTCTCCGAGGCCACATCCGTTTCCCCCGTGGTCACGATGCCCCGGGAAACATGGTTTTCTCCGATCATCGCCACGACTGCATCCCAGGCATAGTTGGTCAGCGCAGCATCCGCCGGATACCCGGCTGTCCCGGTCCATTCCATACCCGAGTCCGTGATCCGTCCGGTGTCATACGACACAAGCTGTGTGGCAATCACCACATCCAGAGGACTGCTCTGCGCCTGGAAGGACTGTACATACCCGGCGATCAGGACACCGGAAACATCATACCGGCTCAGCATCAGTGCCGTGCCCGCCGCCAGAAGTGCTTCACTGCCCTGGCTTTCAAGAATTACCACCGGCTGCCCGCTGAGACTGCCCACATGGAACGTCATACCACCTGTCGTGTCGGTATGGTCAATTTCCGCCTCCGAAAGGAACCGGTCGGTCAACGCAGGCGCGGTCAGAAGGATGCCGGTGCAGTGTACCGTCTGCGCAGGCTCTGCCACGGAAACGGCGCATACAAGGAAACAAAGGATCATGAATAGGGCTGTCCACCTGGCTGGTTTCATATGTTCTCTCTCCCCCCGAAACAAAGGCTTCTCTGATACGAGGGATATCCACGTCTTCCTGCGTCTGGAAATCCGATTCCTTGCGGAATCCGGTATACAGTAAATTCACACACAATTCACAGAAAGTTCATTGTATATATCATGATTCGTATCAGAATATTAATGATGATCAGGAACCAGATGCACACATACAGTGTGCAGTTCTATTATCATCCGGCTTCCGGGAGCTGTCAATCCTGCTGCCGTCCGGCTGCATTCAGTGTGTCCAGTCTGGGGATACGCACGTCAATCACACACCCGGTATCCGTGTCGGGAATTTCCAGGCCATAGGGCACTCCAAACCGGGAGCGTATGCGTGCATGCACATTGATCAGGCCTATGGAACTGCCGCCTTCCAGGCTCTTGTCCGGCTCATACTCCGAGATCTGGGCTCTGAGCTGCCGGAGGCGGTCCGGGCGGATACCGGGGCCATTGTCCTCCACCTGCAGCCGCACCTGGCCGTCTTCGGCCAGGATCCGGATTGCAATCCTGAGCGTCCGGCTCCGGCTTTCCGCGCAGTACTTGACCGAGTTCTCCAGAATCGGCTGCAGGATCAGTTTGGGAACCATGCACTCCATCACTTCGGGCTGCACTTCCGTTGTCACCGACAGTCTGTCAGGATACCGCATGCGCAGGATACCCACATACGCTTCCGCCTCCCTGAGCATTTCTGAAATGCTGACCATGGAGTCTCCTCGCACAGCATAGCGCAGTATGGAAGCCAGGTTCTCGGCAATCGTCTGTACAGCAGGCACATGCTCCAGTTCTGCGAGGGAAGCAATGAGATTCAGAGTGTTATACAGGAAGTGTGGATGAATCTGACTCTCCAGCATCCGGATCTCAGCATTCTTCTGTTCGAGTCTGGCTGCCGCTTCGCGTTCGGCGCTCTCATGAAGGCGGGTAATCATGGCATTATAGCTCTGCCTCAGACCTTCCAGTTCTGTATGGATCAGGATATGGTCCTCTACCTGCAGCTGCCGGATCTCGCCATGCTGCGCATTGTCCATGGCCATGGAAAGATCCCGGATGCTGTTGCTGATCCGGCCGATGAAGAAGAAGGAAACAGCCATGGCCAGGATCAGCATCATACCCAGCAAAGCCAGGTACAGCATAATGGACTGCATGATATTCGAGGAAAAGACATCTGCATTCTGATAGACAAAAAAGCACAGTCCGGTCCTGGAATCCACAGACAGAAGTCCAAGGTAATCCCTGCCCCTCAGCCGGACATGTTCCGCCACGTCTTCCATCAGCGTGAGCTCTTCTGCACTGTCCACAAGTCCCCCGCTGTCATACAGGATGTTCTGTTCACAAAGCACGGCAAGCTCCGGCACATTGTTCATCCACGTACGGCATGATGACAGGAGTGCATCCACACTGTAATCCATCTGCGCATACCCGATACACTCATCAGTCAGGGAATCATACAGGGCATATGACACCGGCAGGACCAGATCACCGGACTGATTGCGCCTCACCGGCGCAACATGACAGCCGTCCTCGGCCTGCCCGACCAATGCCATCCATGCCGGATCTTCCGCGTCCCGGACGGAGGAGGAATGGCTGGCATAGTACACACTGCCCGCAGTGGAGTAAAAAGCCACGGAAAGAATGGCCGGGTTTACGCTGATGACATCCCGGAGCACCCGCTCCATCCACACCTGATCCTGCTGGTATGTCGTATCGTCTGCATCGTACTGCGCACGCAGGATCCGCGAGATATCCGGGTCCATCATGGGCAGGCAGGATATGCGGCGGGTTTCCTCGAGCACATCCGCCAGAAGACTGTCCATGTTTTCCATGGAGTTTTGCAGCTGCAGCTGTTTTCCGTATTCCAGCTGTTTCATCATGGAAACTATGTAGTACGCGCCCGTGAGCACATATGGAAGCAGGATCATCAAACAGCAGACTGTTACAAGCAGGTTCCGGACCGACCAGTACCTGGACATGGCGTTCCCTTCCTTTCCCAATTCCGGTTCATACAGAAGACAGCCGCAGCTGCCGGAGCTTACGCTGCTCCTGTCTCCCGGAGTGTATCCGGCAACCGGCAGATGTTGTCTGTGCGTATCCGGCAAAAGCATACGGTCCACCCGGGAGTACAGCTGTCACCCGATTGCGTTCCCGGACTCCGCTATGCAACAGATAAGAACCCTCTGGAGCACTGCAGCGAAGGAAAACAGAAGCCGCAGTATGCTGCACTCTCAGTAACTCCGATGGCCCGGGCGTATGCATTTGGATTGAGTATACGGTTTACCCATGTTTCCGTGCAAGGCATACGTCGCATCTGAGAACAGCTTGTCATATTCTGCCTATTTTTTTGTCAGGTTTCTTCGTTGTTCTGAAATTATGTGTGAATTAGACTTTTTTCCCGAAGAAAAAGGCGCAGGAAAAGGCAGTATCAGACTTTCAAGCAAGCTGATTCTTCTGCGTTTCTGCCCCTGACAGACCCCATTTTCCTTGAATTGAACCTGCACAGAACCGTACCTGAAGATGCGCATGTAAAGTGCTGTCAGGGCCCTGAAGCACAGTCTGGAAAGGCTTTTGTTTTCTTTGTCATGTTCAACACCCGTTTTCGGAGACACAGCTGTACACACTCAGGGCAAGTCCCTGCCTCCGGGAAGAGTGGACTGCCACCGTGTGCGGCAGAGGGTTCCGACTGGCCTGGCGCATCTGAACGATCACAGCATCCCGTGGGCATACGGCGAAACGACGATGGATGCAGACAGTCACACTGAAGAGGATTTTTCTGAGTTAAAAAAAGAACGGAGGCTTTCACATGCGCATTCTGATTGCAGAAGATGAGTTCTATGCACGCAAGGCGCTTGTCCAGCGGATCCGTAGTCTTTGTCCCGGATGTGAGACGGTTGAGTGCGAAGACGGTCTGGTCGCCATCGAAGAAATGCAGACAGCACCGTGTGAGATTCTGTTTCTGGACCTGATGATGCCCGAGATGAACGGTCTGGAAGTGGCAGAGCAGGTCGCCAGACGCTGGCCGGAAGCCTGGATGATCTTTCTGACCGGGTTCAATGAGTTCGAGTATGCCCGTACCGCAATCCGTTCCGGAGTCAGGGAATACCTGCTCAAGCCAGTCTCGGGTAAGGATCTGGAGCGCGCACTCGGAAACGCCATCCAAGGCGTAAGTGAAATACAGAAAAACTCCGGGCCACAAGTTGAGCGGGCAGAGCGCAGTCATGCACTGTCCGAGTTTCTGGAAGGACGTACGGACAAGTTGCCGGATTTCTTCCATCAGGACGCTGTGATGCAGTGCTTTCTGCTGTCCCCTGCCCCGGCCTCCATGCCGGAGATGTCGGAGACATGGTCCGCTTTCCAGGAACACCGGGACCTGGTGCTTCTGGCACCGGGTGAGCGCGGAGTGGAAAGCCAGGTCATGGACTGGGCCAGAAACATGGATACACGCGTCCGGATCGGCTGCAGCCGGCCACTGCCCCTGGAACATCTGCATGACGCATACCGTCAGGCGCGGACGGCTCTGAGCCTTCGACTGGTGGAGAACTCACGCCTGCACCGGTTTGATACAGTACAGTCGCTGCCGCTGGCAGGCCTGTTTCCCCAGGCTTCAGAAGAGCGGTTTGCACAGATGCTGCGCGGAAAGGAAGAAGACGCTGCGGCCTTTATCCACCGCTTTATAGAGGACTGCCGGGCACAGCCGGTCTCTCCCCTGGCCATTCAGGATGCCGTGGGACGCATGTGCGGAAGGATGAATTACCTGCTGCTGGAAGAAAAGCACGGGCAGCCGGAAGAGGCCCTGATGCTCGTGGAGATTGATATTCAGAAGCTGGAAACACTCGATGAGGTGGAAAAGCAGCTGATGGACGCACTGCACATGGTTGCATCCAGGGAAAGCCGGATCCCGGGGAACATGGAAGATGCCGTACGCTTTCTCAGGCATTACGTGGAAATGTACTATGACGGGAACATTTCTTTCCACGAGCTGGCTGAGAAACGTCTGTTCATGAATGCATCCTACCTGTCCCGCCAGTTCCGGCAGATGACGGGCATGAGCTTCCGGGATTACCTGGTCCTGTACCGGATGAAGAAAGCCCGGGAAATGCTGATCATGTACCCCAGGGAGAGTATCATGTCCATCGGGCGTGCCTGCGGGTATGCGGACGCATCTCAGTTTATCGCCCTGTTCCGACGGACCTGGGGCATGACACCCAGCCGGTACAGAAAAGCGCTTGAGCAGGGAGAAATTAACGCATCCG
Source organism: uncultured Eubacteriales bacterium (assembly GCA_900321565.1). Lineage (GTDB taxonomy): Bacteria > Bacillota > Clostridia > Christensenellales > Aristaeellaceae > UBA2943. Next base: position 15,340 of record ONWQ01000526.1, on the reverse strand, counting down.
AGCCGGTAGCACCCCTGGAACCGGCAGACAGTGAATGAAAAGGAAAACCGACAGGCATCCAGCCTGCCGGTTTTGTATACCCCGCCTTTTTCTCAGGATGCGGCCAGGATATAAGTCATGGTATTCATGAAGTTCAGTATCACGGTTCCGTCTTCGCCGGGTGTAAAGCGCAGTTCCCCGGCACCATAATAGTCGGCAACTGCCTCATTGCCGTCCCAGGTCCAAGTAAGATCGGGGACCGGGTTCCCCAGCATATTGAAGTCCAGGCTGCCATCCGCGTGCAGCACGACAGACAGTTCGGCCCCAAGCACGGACGCGTCCATTTCATAGTCCCCGACACCGTACCGGACACACACATACTTGGTTTCCGTTGCAATACTGCCGTCTCCCGCGGCCAGCGGGGCCGCATTCACGGTCACCACGGGGACCTCAGTAGGTTCCGGTGTTGGCTGACCAGCGCCCATGGCTGCCTGTGTAAGATCTTCATACATGGGTGTAGCCGGATCCCAGACTGCATCCGGGTCCCTGCTCATGATCATGTATCCACTGATACGGTTGTTGTACTGCAGGTACCCGTCCGGCAGGATAACCACTCTAACAGGGCCGACAGTGACATATCCGGTCTCAGGGTCTACACCCCAGCTGGACAGACTGCCTCCCATGTTCCCATCAACCGTGCCATCCGCGTTCAGGGTCATGATATCCTGCCAGTCGAACTCAGCCCGCGGGTCTCCGGTAAACCCGCCAGTCCCGTAATAGATGCTGTACCAGGTACCGATATAGTCCTGCGGGTCCAGGCTCACGCCTTCGATCTGCGGTACTTCAGGCAGAGGTCCGGACACAGCAGGTACGTTCGTGGGTTCGGAGGCCGGTGCTTCCGTCGGACTGGACGCAGGTACCTCGGTCGGGACAGCCGTCGGGGCTGCCGTAGGCTCCGGTGGGGCTTCCGTTGCAGCAGGCTGTGCATACGGCGAAGAGGGATACACGCCATTGGGAGCTTCCAGACGTACGACCGTGAACTTTTCTCCCAGTGTATTGAAGAATGCCTGGGCAGCAGCCACATCCGCCTCTGTCGCCGCCGGGGGCAGGCTCACTGTGATGTCATGGTTCTGACTTTTAAAGGCGTCTTCTGCAATCTGTGGCACAACCGGATTTTCCAGATGAATTTCAGAAATAATATATCCCTCGAACGCCCTGGAACCAATCTCCGTCAGGCTCGGCGGCAGGTACACAGCCGCTATATTGGTTCCGGAAAAAGCCTCATCACCAATGCGCGTTACTCCATCAGGAATGACCAGTTTTCCGGCAAGCTGGCTCCCCTTGAATGTGCGTGAAGCAATCTCCGTAAGTCCTTCCGGAAGGACAAGCCGGTTTCCGCTATAATAGGCATACGACTCTGCTCCGATCTCACGGACAGTAGAAGGGATGGGAGCGTGGGTCAGACGTGAAAGACCGTCAAATGCGCCCTGCCCGATCGTTTCCAGACCTTCCGGCAGAATGATGCCATAACAGAAATCATTCTTTGCGAATGCTCTCTGCTCTATGGCCCTGACCTGAACCCCGTCAATCACTGCCGGGACTTCGATCCATGCATCCTCACTGACGCACTGCTCCAATGTGCCGGTTCCCGGATCCACGGTATACTCCGCATGCAGTTCCGGCTGAGGCAGAGCATTCCGTCCACTGGGCTGAATCTGTTCAGGTTTGACTCTGTAAAACGCTGCGCGATAAGCTTCCAGCTGATCGTCCGGCACCCGGATAACCATCTTGGGGTTGTCCAGCAGGGCGGTCGAGCTGTCCTTGACCACCGGGCAAGGGCCTTCAAATGTAAGGGTCTCCAGTCCTTTGCACAGGGTAATCGCACTGATGCCAAACAAGCGTACAGACGCCGGGATCGTAATCTCAGTGAGTCCGTCACACTTATAAAAACATCGGTCACCGATCACCTGCAGTGTGCTCGGCAGGGATACGGATTTCAGGTTCGGCGCGGTGCTCAGGACATTTTCTCCCAGCACAATGACGCCTTCAGGGACTGTAAAGGATGTGATGTCATCCCGGCGGCTCAGTCCTCTTTCCTGAATGACACGCACCGCGTTGCCGTCAATCACGGAGGGAACAACCACATCGCCGCCCGGACCGGTGTATCCGTTTACATACCCCCAGCTTTTATCATAGTTCCATTCCGATTCTTCTGCCATGGCTGACACACTGAACAGAAGCATTATGGTCAGCAGGCAGGCCAGTATTTTTCTCATGGATCTCGGCCTCCGTTTCGTGTTGTCTCTTCCGGCGAATCTCGCTATGCCGGGTATCTGATATAACTATACCACATTTTTCCTGTTCAGCATATAGTTCATGGTCTCGTGATACAGTGACTGCCCTGCATGGATCCTATCCCTCATACGTTCCTGAGGCTGTCCATATGCACGCATGCCACCGGACAGGAATCAAAAAGCAGCTGCCCTGCTCACGAAGGAGCGGGCAGCCGTCCTGGTTCCTGTCCTGGATTCAGTTCACAGCCACACCATTTACATACAGTGTATAGCCGTTCGTATTGACACGGCTCAGGTCGCCGCTGAAGGATGTCACATAGCTGTCACCGGTCAGCGTCGAGGTGGAAGCGCTGTCCAGATTCACATGCACAGAGGAAACATTGTCTGAAAGGATTGCGCCTGTGATTTCCTGGTCCACCAGGTTCAGTGTGACATTGCCACCGTTCTTCCCGGCAGTGCCCCAGGAATCTGCGGAAGCGTCCAGGAATACATCACTGTCGGAAGCATAGTTGAACTCCACATGCTCGAGGTTGATCGTAGTCGTGACATTGGTGACATGGAACATACTGCCGGTTTCGGCGGTCATGGTACCACCCGTCATGGTGAAATCCGAATTGCCTTCACTGGCATCCCCGGACATGCTCTGATAGATGAGCACATTGGTTTTCTGCGTGGACTGTCCATTGAGTCTTGCGTTTGAGCCGGTGATATTCACATTGGAAAGGCTGACAGAATTTCCGCCTTCGATCACGACAGCCTCTGAATTCGAGGCGGACAGTGTGGCATCGGAAACCGTGATATCGGCAGTGGAATAGATCGCAGGAGAGCCGACACCAGTCGTATCATATGTACCGCGGGTCACATTCACGGTTCCGCCGCCACGGTCAGAGCGGATCGCAGCTGAAGAATTGCTGCTTGTGCTGACCGTGAGGTCAGAAGCATTCAGGGTTGCGCCACCGGTGGTCATCAGTGCGACCTCATACTCATCATCACTGTCCGTAATGAATCGTTTGCAGACCTTGGACGCACTTCGCAGGATCATCCCCTTGCTTTCCTTGACAAGCCGGTTCAGCACAGTTTCATCCCTCTGTGCTTCCAAGGCATACTGATCAAGCACCTGGTTCGTTTCCACTGCGTGCCCTCCTTTCTTGCAGTCGGGGATCCACTCCGACAGAAACCATGGACTGGTTTCCCAACATCAGAGTATTCGGATCCGGAACAGATAATATCGGGGTATCATGACCCATTTCAAAAATATATTTGCGGGAAATCAGCCGGACATAACATAGGAGCCGGCGTAAACTGCACCGGCTCCTGTGTTGCCTTCCGCCTATCCGTCAGGATTCGGAGAACTCAGGCTGTGAGTACACAATCTGTATACTTACAGCCATGAAGCACCGGGAGAACCTTCTCCCGGTAGCCTACACTTTTACATGGCACTGAGAATTGCGTCATACTCGCTCTGGGTAATGATCCCATCCTTCAGCAGGTCAGCCAACAGGCCGCCCATTACAGGTGCTCCGCCTTCTGCAGGCTGTGTGCCGTTCATTTCTGGCAGATTGGCAGGCTTTTCACCATTCATCTCCGGCAGGTCCGAAGGCCTTTCACCATTCATCTCCGGCAGGTCTGTGGGCTTTTCGCCGTTCATTTCCGGCATGCCCGCTCCCTGAGTTCCATTCATCTGGGGCAGGTCAGCAGGTTTATGTTCTTCCATATACGCCTTGATCCGGTCACAGGTTTCCTGAGAAATGATTCCCTTGGTCACCATGGCATCAAAGTCGATCATCTCCGGTGCATTCATGCCGGGCATCTGACCGGGTCTTCCATTCATGCCCTGCATACCCTGCGGGGGCTGCCCCATACCCATGGGATTTCCGCCCCGGGCCTGCATCGGCGGCATACCGCCGGAAGTGGTATTGTTTCCATCGGCCAGAGCCGCAACAGACAGTGTCATCATTGCAAGAGCCAGAATCAGTACAAACATTTTTTTCATGATCATTTCCTCCTCATATGTCGTGGGATAGTTCCCGACAGGTTCTGTAGTTGCTGCCCTCCGGCAAGGTGCACTCTTTCCGGCTGGCAGGATCATCTTACCTGAGTAACCTTAAAGAAAGCTTGAAGCCGGAAAAGTTTTTCTGAATTCTCCGGTCTGAGTGTTTTCAGGGAACCCCGTCGGAAACAGCGGGCAGCAAAAAGGCCTGCGACACGGCACAAAGGCGGTATTGCAGGCCTGATTGTTTGTATATTCACTTTTTAGGGGACTGTCTCTCAGAAGAATACATCGACCAGCATGCCACAGCACCAGGAAAAGACCATGGCGAACAGGAGATACAGAAAAAAACGTTTCCAGCCCAGGACAATCTTCATGGCACCCAGGTTGGTGATCTTCGTCGCCGGGCCTGTAACCATGAACGCAGCCGCACTGCCCATGCTCATGCCGTCCAGCAGCCACTGCTGAAGAAGCGGGATGGTTCCGCCTCCGCACATGTAAACCGGTACACCCAGGGTAGCGGCCATGAGTACACCAAAACCGCTGTTTTTCCCGAAAAGACCGCTCACCATGTCTTCCGGCACGTGAATCTGATAGAGCGCCGTCAGAAGGATGCCCAGTGCGAACATGGGACCGGTCGCCCGGATGTTCCGGCCAATATTCTTCATAAGCCGCATAAACAGGTTCGGGTCCGTATCCCGGCTTTTCCCTTCATGAAAGCCTGTGAAGTCAAAGAATGTCCTGCCCCGGGATGTATAGACCAGACGGACCAGCCAGCCGGCCATGCAGCCGCACACAAAACAGCTGATGCACCGGATCAGGACCGCAGTCCGGCCCAGGGCTGTACTGTAAAAGATCAGCTGCGGGTTGAGAAGAATACTGCTCATCATGAAGGCGGCCAGATCATCATCCTGTGCGCCCTGTTCGGAAAAGGATGCAGCGATGGGAATGGTTCCGTACATGCACAGCGGGGACGCAATCCCCAGCAGGCTCGCCGGGATCACGCCCAGCCATCCCGTTTTCCGCCGGCTGAGCTTCTGAAACGCACCATGGATATACTTCCTGCCGAATACGGAAACCACACTGCCCAGCACAATGCCCAGGGCCCAGTATGGCGCGATCTGCCGGAACTGGATATCCAGATAATACCAGAGATATACCGCTTCCCGCTGAATCCATGCCCGCATGCTCAGTTCTCCATGACAATCAGCCGATAGTTCCGGCTGCCCAGGCCGTTCTGTTCGCCGGTCTCCAGCGTATGCAGTCCGTTGCGGCTCTCTATCCGCCGCACAAGGCTGCCGCTGTCCGGCATGGCATACACCAGGTCCACGGCTGCCTGATCAATGGCCAGCGGGTCTGTGGATGCGAGGATGCCGATATCATGCATGTCCGGTTCAGCAGGGTTCCCGTCACAGTCGCAGTCTACGGAAAGCCGGTTCAGTACGCTGATATACACAATATTCTCACCCATCCGGTCATTCACGCCCTTGGCCGCGTCTGCCATGGCTTCCAGGAACGGGTCCTGCTGGCCCATGATGCTGCCGGTCTTCCGGGTTCCGCCGGAGTGGATCCAGACCTTGCCCATGGCTGAACCAAAGCCGATGGAGATGTTCTTGATTGCGCCGCCAAAGCCCGCCATGGCATGCCCCTTGAAGTGGGTCAGTACCAGGAATGAATCATAGTTGGCAAAATGGCTGCCCACATAATCCACCGGGATCCGCACTCCGCCTTCAATCGGGATCTCCATGCTGTCCTCTTCGTCCAGGATATCCAGCTCGGCCACATCCAGAAGTCCGTTGTCCTTCGCCTGCTGGCGGTGCATGGCCGTGCTGGCACGGCTGCCACCGTAGGCAGTATTGCATTCCACAAGCGTACCGTTCAGAAGATGCACAAGGTCCGCGATCAGTTCAGGCCGCAGGAAATTGCTGCGCGTGCTCTCGCCTGTGGACATTTTGACGCCGACCCTGCCCGGCAGTTCTACACCCAGTGCCTGATAGGCAGCCACCAGGCTTTCCGCGGAAATGTCACGGAAGAAGTACACTGCCGGTGCAGATTCATCCTCTGTGCGGTACGGCAGGCTATCCGTCTCCAGGCTCACACCGCCGTTGGTCGTCAGGCTGTCCGCCTGAACCGGGAGAGTCAGAATCATGCACAGCATCAGTAAGATCGAAAACATCCGTTTCACATTCATGCCCCCTGTCTTTTTCATCCCGGCCCGGCATGCTTCACGCATCCTTCATGCGGCCACGCAAAGCCCGGCCCGACGGCCGCATCCCCTGCGTTCCGGCGGGCAGTCATTCATGTGAACTTCATTTTATCTCTGTTAAAGACATAATTCAATATGAATTGACCAGAATCCTGCCAGCCATTGTCCGGCAGCACCACCGGTCAGATTTCCATCGTCAGGCGGACTTTCGCCATCCTTTTCTTTTCAGGACCAGGACACTCATCACCAGCACAAGCGGAAAACAGATGCCGGCCAGAAGTCCGGACTGAATACTCTCGCCCATGGCCTGGGACACATTGCCGACGATTGCAGGCCCGACCGCTCCGCCCAGGTCTCCGGCCAGTGCCAGCAGAGCAAACAGCGCCGTGCCGCCCTTCGGCAGGCCCGAAGAGGATATGCTGATGGACCCCGGCCACATGATCCCCACGGAGAACCCGCACAGCATGCAGCCGATCAGACCCATCATCGGCCATGCAGCAAAGGCAGCCAGCAGATAACTGCACAGGCAGAGTATACCGGAAGCCATCATGAAACCTCTCAGTTCCACCTTTTCCCCGTAGCGGCCGTACAGGACACGGCTGAAGCCCATGAACACGGCAAACCCGCAGGCACCAAGCAGGTCTCCCGCTGTCTTGCTGATACCCAGAGCGGATTCCGCAAAGGCGGATGCCCACTGTGCCATGGAGAGTTCCGAAGCGCCGGCACAGACCATGAGCACAATAAAAAGCCAGAAGACCTGGGTCTTGAGCAGCTGCAGAACCGTCATGCTCTCCCCTTCCGCAACAATGGGTTCAATGGGACATGTGGCGAAGTTCCACACATTGAACAGCGGGATGATTGCCCACAGGCAGGCAAGGATACGCCAGTGGTCCGTTCCAAAAATCGCAAAGAAAACGGTGGACAGTGCGATGGTACCCACCGCGCCCCAGCAGTAGAAAGAATGCAGAAGACTCATCATGCCTGCCTTGTTCTCAAACGGACATGCCTCAATGATGGGACTGCACAGGACCTCGATCAGTCCGCTGCCGATGGCATAGATCACAACGCACAGAAGAATCCCCGCAAACGGGTCCGGAAAAAGATCCGGGATCACGGACAGCATCAGCAGTCCGGCACCGGATGTGATCTGGGCAATCAGGATACACTTTCGATATCCGATCCGGTCCACAAATCTGGCACTGAGGAAATCCACAATCAGCTGTGTCATGAAAAACGTCAGTGGTATCAGAGCCAGCTGTGCATAGGAGATCCCGAACTCCCTGTAAAAAGTCAGAAACAGAAGTGGGACAAAGTTTGCCGAAATCGCCTGAGTCACGAATCCGAGATAGCACGCAAGCTTCGTTCTGCCGTAGTTCTTTGTTGCATTCATGTACCTGTTTTCCTTTCATCAAATCCTGTCACCAGGACCTGAGCATTGTACCGCAAATGGGCAAAAACCAGAAGCAGTAAAATGTTCAGTACTGTTTTTCCCGGATTCTGCCATGCCCTCCTGTCTTCCACGCATACTGATCGCACGTCCGCAGTGCCTGGCCTGTACACATTGCAGTCACCGGAAAGCACTCATCCGTTTCCGTGCCCCTGCTGGATGTTCCGAAGGAGCATCACCGTGAGTTCACGCTGAAGCAAGGCATCGGATTCTTCCGCCGGAAGGCCAGTCTCTCCCGCAGCAGAACGTTTTCCCGCAGCGCACCGGCACCAGAGCTTAAGAAACACCGATTCAATGGAAAAGGCTGTGAAGCCAGACAGTGTCTGATCTTCACAGCCTTAGTGTATATACAGTTTTCCGGGAAATCAGGGCAGTTTTGTAAGATGAATATGAACATCCCCGGGGGTTGCGTTCGTCTGATAGACTGTCTCGTCTTCTGCATAGCCGTCCGGGACTTCCAGAACATGCACTTCATACACACCATACATCTTGTCGAAACTGGCCACACCTTCGGCATCGGTTTCCCCGAAGGAGCAGGAGTTATCGTCGCAGAACTGGATCGTAACTTCTTCCACCGGACCTTCGTCATCGGTAACGATTACGCGGTATGTGCCCTTCTCCTTCTGTTCTTCCACCTTCACAGGCACTTCCGGCATCTGTCCTGCGAGCAGAGAATCCATGACAATCCTGTACATATCCGGCGCTGCACCTTCGATCGGCTTGCCCAGAACCTTCCCTTCCGAATCCACAAAGAAAGTCGTCGGATATCCCGAAACCAGATCCAGTACTTCATTCCCCTTGACCGTGAGTACACTGGGGAACGAAACACCTAAGGATTCGAGAACAGAGGCAGCATACTCCCGCATTGCTGCATCCATCTCTTTCCGTTCATCCTCAATGCCTACAATACCGCATCCTTTTTCCTGGAATTCCTTATGCATCTCCACCAGTTCAGGCATCTCATTCATACAGTTGCCGCACCAGGTGCCCCACACATTGACCATGGTAATTTTGTTCCCGCTGAACAGTTCAGCACTGGTCACCTTATTACCCGCCAGGTCTTCTGATTCAAAGGAGAGAATCTGACCTTCCGCGCGATCGATTTCCTTATAGGGCTCAAAGTATTCCGCACCGGCCAGTGCCTGCCGGATGTCAGCATCCACAGTATTGACCTCTTCCACAAACCTTGCATCTGCGCTGGCTGTCAGTTCACTGTAGGTCTGATGACCCGCTTCTTCCGGGTATGCGATGTAATAGAAGTGCAGATTGTCCACGGTTGCAAGTTCACTGCTCTTTTCCGCGTCATAGGACAGGAAACCCATGGCTTCAACGGTCGACTTCATATCCATTTCCGAGCAGAGCATGACACCGATATACAGCCATGTCCTGTTGTATGCATCCAGATCTTCCTGGGTCAGTTCATCCTCACTCTGTTTTTTCCTCAGTTCATCCAGACGTGCATCGAGATCCGCCTTGGATGTTGTGTTATACATGACATCCATGCAATAGATCAGAGGCGCGTAGGAAATGACCCCGTTACACTGGATGACTAAGGTGCCTTCCAGTTCACTGTAATCTCTGGGCAGTGTGTAACGTATGCCAACCGTGGCAGTATCTGTGTCGATCGTTTCGGGCTGTGCGGCTGCTGTACTGAGAAGCCCGGTCAGCAGCATCAGTGTAAGTACCCATGTCAGAACCTTTTTCATTGTTTTTCTCTCTTTCTGTTTTCCTGTATCTGCAGCATCCTGCGCTCTGGCAGTCCATGCTCAGAATGTGGTTTCCAGTGCCTGCTGATACAGGACTTCCAGTTTTTCCAGTGTCAGCGGTGCCTGTGCATTATATGTGACTTCGCCGTGGGGATTCAGGATAATCGTCTGCGGCATTGCATCCGCTGCATTCAGCAGCGGAAGCAGGCCTTTTTCCTTGCTGTCCAGTGCGAAGTCCAGACGATCCCAGCCCTTGTCCTCCAGGAATGCCTGGGCTTTCTTGGCACCGGCCCGGTTATGGATGGCCAGGATCTCCATCTCCGGATGATTCTGCTTCAGCTGCTCGTAATACGGCAGTTCCTCCACACAGGGAGCGCAGGTGGTACCCCAGAAATTGATGATCACAACCCGTCCCCGGAAGTCACTGAGGCGGAAGGTTTCCCCGCTGAGCAGGTCTGTGCTAAAGTCCGGCAGCTGACACCCGATCTCAGTACCGACAGGCCGGTTGCTGGTAAAGTCTTCCCCGGCTGTCTCCGCCGGCGTGGTCTGCGCCGGATCCTGAGCACCCTCTTCTGTAGCGCCCTGCTCCGGTACAGCCGTGGTTTCCGCATGCTCAGCCTCAGCAGCAGGTTCCTGTGTCACCACTGCATCCTCAGGCCCGCTTACCGGCTGGCTCGCAGCCGGCTCAAGGAAATTGAACCAGACCACTGCAAAGACCAGAACGGCAAGCGCGATCCCCCATGCGATCCGGCCGGCCTGTTTCCGCTTTCTCACGACCGGTTCCGGATCCGCGTTCTTTCCGGTTTCCGGACCTTTCAGCGTGATCCTGCCACACTGCAGTGAGATGGCGCCCTGAGCACAGGATCCGATGCACTTTCCGCAGGAGATACACTCATGATCTCCTACATGCCGGACATCCATCTGGCATTGCATGGCGCACAGGCCACAGCCATTGCACCGGTCCTTATTGACCCTGACCCCGGTGAGAGCAAACCGGTTGAAAAAGCCGTAGATCGCACCCAGCGGGCAGACGAACCGGCAGAAGGAACGGTAGCAGAACACACAGGCCAGTCCGATCACCACCATGATCACCCACTTGCGGGTAAAGATCTCACCCAGCTGATAGAAGGACGTGCTGTTTGCCGGATGCTGCAGAATACCCACCGCACCCTCCAGTGTACCGGCCGGACAGATATACTTGCAGAATCCCGGGAGAATGATTCCCTTGCCGACCCCGTACCAGAGCGGGATTGCGATCACGAACACAGCCAGGAATCCATACTTGAGGTATGACATGGCTCGCGTAAACCGGCTTTTCCGGAGCTTGGGCGTCGGGATCCTGTGCAGCAGTTCCTGAATCAGTCCCAGCGGGCAGATCCAGCCGCAGATCGTACGCCCCAGTATGACACCGAAAAGCGCAAGGATTCCCAGTACGTACCAGGGTGCCGTGTGTCCTGCTGCATTGAGTGCGTTCTGCAGTGACCCCAGCGGACAGCTTGCGATGGCACCCGGGCAGGAATAGCAGTTGAATCCCGGAACGCAGGCTGCCTTGAGGTTCCCGGTATAGATATGCCCGTCCACAAATCCCCGGATGTTCGCATTATAGAGCAGTGCGGCATAAAGCTGCACGAGCCGCCGCGTACCCGGACGCGGCATGGTTTCTTTCTTATCCAAGGCCAACACACTCCGTACAGATGGCGGCGCCTTTGGCAAGTACATCCTCAAGTCCGCCATTGAGAATACCCGCAACGATCAGGATGCCGGCAACCACCAGCACCACCGTGCGGAGAACCACTGTCCTGCGGTCCGATGCCTGCGGTACCGCCCGCATCCGGATACTGCCCTTTTCACCCAGCAAATGCATGTCCCGCACAGGCAGGTCGGCACGCTCGTCCCGGATGCCGAGCATTACACCGCCTGCAGTCAGTCCAAGCGCGACCAGAATCAGGGGCAGCACAGGCTGCAGCTGCTGTGTGACACGCTCGCGCGTGAACATATAGTAAAACATATCGCCCTCTGCCTGCCTTGCAGCACCGTCCAGGTACAGACGCAGGGCGCCTGCGGCCAGAAGTTCCGCAAGCAGAGCACAGAGCAAAGACTGGACAAGTAAATATACAGTCTTTCTTTTCAATTGAATCCTCCTCCGAACCATGACGATTCTTCAGCCAACCTGTATACTCTTATAATAATAACGCAAATTGAATGTATGTCAAACACAAGAGTGCATTCGCCACCTGACCTCTGTAGCTGCACCCCCGATCCGGTATACCGGTCCCTGAACAAGAGAACCCCGGGATTCCTGAAGAACTCCCGGGGAAGCTGGGATCAAACCGGATATCCGGTCCGCCATGCGCTTTCTCTGGCACCGGACCAGTAACATGTGAATCCGGAGCGAAACGGCAGCGCGATTTCTGAGCCCGGAACCCATCAGACAGCTTCTGATGCGCCTGACATCTCCACATCGGCCAAGATGGGATCATGATCGGAGAGGAACAGATCGCCGCGCTTTTCATGAATGGCCCGGACAGTGTGCACACGCACGTCATCGCTTGCGAATATGTAATCGATTTTCTCCCGCGGGTCCGCTTTGTCGTACCCATGAAAGGTTCCCGGCAGCGCCTGCGAGAGATCCTTCAGATGAGGCTCCTCATAAAGCAGCTGCATTTCCGGAGAATCCGGCAGTGCATTCAGGTCTCCGAGGATGAATGTCGGCATGGGCCGCAGTGCCTGCTGCATATGCCAGGACCGCAGCAGCTGTGCAATCTCAAGCTCTCTGGCACGCACCCCCACATGATCCGTATGAATGTTCATAACGCGGAAGGGGGTTCCGCCATCGGCCGGCATCAGGTCACAGGAAACCATTGCCCGTGGGCACGAACTCTGGTCCAGACCATACCGGGAACCGGGCACATGCGGATACAGGGACAGGATTTCCGTCTCAAGATGCTCCAGCAGATAGTTTTCCTGCCGGAAAGCAATACACGGAATCTCGCCAAGCCGGTCTGCAGCCCGGCCACCCCCGACGAAAGCATAGGCAGGAAGACGCTGTATCATCATCCGGCGCATGGCCGGGCGTATTTCCTGCAGGCCAATCACATCCGGATGCAGACGCTCGATCGTGTCGCACAGAAAATCCACACGGTATATGAACTGCTGTGTTCCGTCATTTTCGGTCTGGCACCGCACATTGAAAGTCATGATCCGCATGATTCCACTCCTTTTCCTGCACCCTATGCATCCGGTCTGGACTGCTGTGTGGGACCATAATTTGCCGCGCCTGTAAACATTACATCCTCCGGCCGTGGCAGGACCTTTTCCTTTGCATGATCCCGCTGGTACAGCCTGAGATGTTCCCCGGGCGGATCCATTTCCACGACGTCAGGCCCACGCCAGGATACCGTATACTCCCCACCCGCGACGGTCTCCTTCTTCCGGATGGTCTCCATCGGGAACCGCAGTTCCACCGTGCTTCCGGCCGGCAGATGCTCGCCCACAATCCGGCTGCTTTCCGTATCATACGCACAGGGCCGACCATTCACCAGGTACTGCACATCCTCAGTCATGTACGGATACCGCCGGAAAGCCACACGCCCCTCTTTTTTCAGTGTCAGGCGCACGCGTCCGCGGTCCGGGATATCACTCTCCATTTTCCATGCATCCGTTTCTCTGTTAAACGGAAGATTCACCGTATACGTGCCGCCCTCTTCCGTCACGGCCCGGTCCCATACCAGTTTCACGGCCAGCGGCGCCGTCCCGGCACAGCAGCCGGCAATGGAGCGGAACTTGGACAGGGAGATACTGTTCGGGAGTGATCCGCCCGTAAACCCGCCGACCATGCGCCGGTCCAGGTCATGCCAGGTTTTTCCGTCCTGGTCCTGCCTCGTATTGTCCACCACCACATACCCTGTTTCATTCATCTGGTTTTCCACCAGCTGATTGCGGGAAAAGAGCAGGATATCCTCCCAGTAATGCGGATAGCCATGACGGATCAGTGCATCGGCCAGTACAATCATGTCCTTGATGCAGCAGGTCTCGCAGTGTTCTTCGTTCATGGGATGCCACTGGGCATACTCAGGCACCCATCCGAACGAGGATGATATGGAGCGCACATAATCATAGATCCCTTTGGCCGCACTGAAATAACTTCTGTCCCCTGTCACATCCGAAAGCATGACCAGGCCTGAAGCCGCCCACACAGCCGAGTGTACATGCCCGAAGAATTCATAGCGGTAATTGAAATACCTTGATGGTCCCAGCAGCTGATTGGCAAGGCCGGTTGCCAGCTCCAGCGCGACATCATCCCCGGTATCCAGATACCGCTCCATCAGGCCCGGGATCAGTACAGCATGCCGGATCGGCTGCTCGCCGCGGCCTGTATGGCAACTGAGATCAAACCCGCCGTCCAGCAGGTACACATCATTGGGAAACTCAAAGATCGGTTTGTCCTCACGGGTATCCCCGCTCCAGAACGTCTTCACCTGGCGATGGATGACCAGCTGACGCATGCCGCGCACCAGGCGTTCCGTCTTTTCCCGGATATCCTGGTCTTCCGGGTATCTGCGGACCATCCGGTTCAGTGCCGGCAGAATATACCCCATCTCATGGAAGGATGCATGCATGGTATGCGTCCAGGGATACTTTCTGTGATACCGGAGCCCCATCGGACCGAACGAGGAACGCAGATGTGTCTCCAGCCCATGCAGCACTTCACTGCCCTGATCCGTCCCCAGAATCTGCATGCACGCATCCAGGCCTTCCGACCAGGAGCCCACCAGTTCCGCATCATCGACCCGACAATGGGCCGCCTCTGCCGGTTTCAGGTTCGGCAGGATCAGCCAGTAAGGCAGAAACCCTTCCTTCTCATCCACCATACCCGTCAGATAATTCAGTGCCTTCCCGGCCATATCAGCGGGGTCAAAATACTGATACCGTCGCATGTCTTCTCCTCCGCTTTCCGCCCGTGTTCCCTGCACTTCAGTCTTTTATGCGAACAATCCGGGGTTTTCCATAATCATGGCCGCGCACAGCGTGGCACTCCAGCCATAGTCACGTATTGCCTGATAGCGCACCGAGAATGCATAGGGTTCCCGGATCTGTCCCTTTCTTGGCAGTGAGTGCGGACTCATCCGGCCTTCGGGATCATACATTTCATACACCACACCGTCCGTGCGGTACCACCGTGCAATCTCCAGCACGGTTTTCCGGATCACATCCTCCGCCAGCTCAGAAAAACCATAGTCTTTGAGTCCCTGTACAATCATATAGCTGAAATTGATCCAGACCGGTCCGCGCCACATATCGGATCCGTACACCGGATCACTTCTGGATATGCTCGGAAGCGGAAGACAGGTGCCGAAGTGTTCAGGGGAACGCAGATAACGCACCAGGCGCTCAGACTCCCGCGCATCACAGGCACCGGCAAAAAGCGGAAGAAAGGAAACAACCGACAGCACCCGGTTCCATTCCATGGTACCCAGTACCCGGTCATAGTACACACCGTCTTCTTCATGCCAGAGCCATGTGCGCATGGCAGAGATCAGCCGGTCCCTGAGGGCATGCCACGCTGCCGCGTCCATATGCAGGATCTCACAGATCCGCGCCATACACCGGGCTTCATGCAGCATATAGGAGCAGAAATCCACGCAGCCCATTTTCCGCGCATGATCAAAGCGCGGGGAATTGTCCATACCGCTCTCATCGCACCGGTTCGTAGGCTGG
>ONWQ01000530.1 GCA_900321565.1 uncultured Eubacteriales bacterium | reverse complement strand
GTCCTTCAGGTCATGCATCTCATACGGGTCTGCTTCCATGTCGTACAGGGAGACCGGCGCATACGCCCGCATGCTCACGGTCAGCTTCCAGCGCGGCGTGCGCACCATGCGCCATGGCGCATCATGCAGCACATACTCACTGATCACATAGGCATCCGGCTCGCTCTTTCCGTCCTGCAGGTACGGAAGGAAACTGTGCCCGTCCAGTCCGTCAATCCGGGGAATGCCCGCCGCTTCAAGGATCGTCGGGAAGATGTCCACTCCGGAAACCAGCGCCCGGGACATGAGCCCTCTGACCCCACCCGGACACCTGGCCAGGAACGGCACGCCTGCGGACTTCTCGTGCGGGTAGCACTTGTTCTTCAGCCCATGGCTCCCCTGCATGTCCCCATGGTCCGAGGTATAGATCACCAGTGTATCCTCATCATGCCCGAGCCGGTGCAGCGCGTCCAGGATCCGTCCGACCCCCGCATCCACCTGACTGACCATGCCTGCATACAGCTGTTTGTACTTTTGCATGTTCCCGCCATAGCGCCTGTAGTCCGGACAGCCGTCATACGGGCGCGGACTGTAGGGTGAGAAGGTCGGCGTGTACGGATCCACGTCTTCCTCGTCCTCAGTCCTGGGAAAAACGACGTTTTCATACATGGCTTCGTAGGCTGCGCCCGGCTGTTCAGGGTAATGCGGTGCCTGAAAGCTTACAGCCAGGAAGAACGGCCTGCCCGTGCGTGCGACCGCTTCCAGGCGTTCCACTGCCAGGTCGGCTGTCACATCCGTCCTGTGCCGGTCATATACATGCTCGCAGTTGTTCTCGTCATAGAAGGCAACCCGGTTTGAATAGGGCGGTGCGGGATCAAAGCCGTTATAGCACTGATACCCGATGAAATGCCGGAACCCTCCGCGCAGGGCTTCAGGGATCGGTCCCGCGCCATTCCCGCCCAGGTGCCACTTGCCCACATAGCTCGTCTCATACCCTGCCTGGTTCAGCACCTGTGCCATGGTCGGCACGCCGTCCGGCAGAGGCCAGCAGTTGTCATACACCCGGCAATGGCATGTCAGCTGGCCGGTCATCAGGCACCCGCGATACGGTCCGCAGACCGGGTTCGGCGAGTATGCATTCTCAAACAGAACACCCGTGTCCGCAAGCCGGTCCAGGTTGGGCGTCACAAACTCCCTGGTCACCCTGCCCAGTGCATACTTGTGCTGCTGATCAGAAAACATAAGCAGAATATTCAGCTGTCCTCACCCCTTTACAGACCCGATCATCACACCGGTGACAAAGTACTTCTGTACGAACGGGTATACGCACATCACCGGCAGAGTTGCCACGACAATGGTCGCATACTTGATATTCTCGGAGATCATCTCCTGGTCGTTCGCGCCCAGTTCATTACCCATGGCACTGGTATCATTGGAGATCAGGATCTCCCGGAGGATCAGCTGTAGCGGATACTTGTTCCGGTCGCGCAGGAAGATCGCCGCATTGAACCAGCTGTTCCAGTGCGCCACGCCATAGAAGAGCACCATCACGGCAATCACTGCCTTGGACAGCGGAAGAATGATCCTCACCAGCACCACCAGATCGCTTGCCCCATCCAGCTTTGCACTCTCCTCCAGCGAGGCCGGAACCCCGGCAAAGGACGTGCGCATGATCATCAGGTTATATGTACTCAACAGGGTCGGCAGAATCAGCGCCCAGCGGCTGTCCATGAGTCCCAGACGCTGGATCGTGATATAAAACGGGATCAGGCCACCGGAAAACAGCATGGTAATGACCACAAACAGATTGAACAGCCGCTTCCAGAAATACCGCTCGCGCGAGAGCACATAGGCCGCGATCGCGGTGATCGCCACATTCAGGGCAGTCCCGACGATGACAATGAACAGGGTATTCATATACCCGGTCGCAATGGCACGGTTCTGCAGGACCATGCGGTACGCCGTGGTCGTGAACCCCAGGGGCGCCCAGAGGATCCCGCGGTTCTGGATCAGGCGCACAGGTTCGGACACGGACGCAAAGATCACATAAAGGATCGGGTACAGTGTAATGAAAGAAACGAAGAGCAGGATGGCCACATTGAATACCGTGAAGACCTTCTCTCCGCGCGTACGTTTCAGATGCATCCTTCTCCCCCTCTCAGAACAGGCTCGTCTCGTTCAGTTTCCGGCTGATGCTGTTCGCGCCCACCAGCAGGACCGTGTTCACCACAGAATTGAACAGGCCAACAGCGGCTGAAAAACTGTAGGACGCTTCCTGCAGGCCCTTGCGGTACACAAAGGACGAGATCACATCCGCGGTTTCATAGGTCGCCTGATTGTACAGAAGAATCACCTTTTCAAAACCGACATTCATGATCTGCCCCATGCGCATGATCAGCATGATCACGATGGTCGGCGCAAGCCCCGGAATCGTCACATGCAGCGTCTGCTGCCAGCGGTCCGCACCGGCAATGATCGCGGCTTCATACAGCTGCTGGTCAATTGCCGAGAGTGCCGCCATATAGACAATGGAATTCCAGCCCATGTTCTGCCACACACCACTGGCCACATGAATCGTCCGGTAATACTTCGGATCCAGGAGCAGGCTTGTGCGCTCGCCCCCGAAAAAAACAATGATGTCATTGATCAGTCCGTTCATGGAAGTGAAATTGATGATCAGACTGCAGACTACCATGAGCGAGATGAAGTAGGGCATGTAGGTCACGGACTGCACAAACTTCTTGAACGGCTTCCACCGCAGCTCATTCATCAGCAGTGCCAGTATGATCGGTGCCGGGAACCCGAACAGCAGCTGAAACAGGCTCAGGAGCAGTGTATTGCGCAGAAGGCGCGTGAAATACAGTCCGTTGAAAAACGAATTGAAATGCTTCATGCCCACCCAGCGGCTGGCCTCAATCCCGCGGGACGGCGTGTAATCCTTGAACGCAATCTGCGCACCGTACAGCGGCATATAGTGGAACAGAACGAAATAGACAATCACGGGTATGAACATCAGATAGATGCCCCGATGCCGGATAAAATCCCGGCGCAGCGTCACACCCAGGGATTCCCGGTGTGCCACAGCCTTGCTGTCTCTTTTCACTGCTTTCCTTCCCTCCATTCCATTCAGGATGCTCCCCCACTTCAGGGTGCATCCTCGGCGCGCAGGATCCGGCACTCCGGTTCATGCGCCTTCTTCATGCACGCCACAAGCCGCGCACGCAT
>ONWQ01000533.1 GCA_900321565.1 uncultured Eubacteriales bacterium | reverse complement strand
TAATCTCTCAAACCAATGCTATGCTCATCATCATTGATCCATTCCAGGCGTTTCTTCCCGAAGGAACGAACATGGGAAGTATAACTAAGATGCGCGGCATCTTCACTATTCTCGGCAATGTAGCGAAAAGCACAGGGACTGCTATCGTCCTCGTCGGCCATCTCAACAAGAGCGAGGGAAGCAAAGACATCCACCGAGGCTTTGGAAGCGCCGATATAGCAGCTTCCGTTCGCAGCATTCTCATGGTCGAGATGGACAAAAGCAACCGTGACAACAGGTGGGTCCGTACCATCAAGAGCAATTTTGACGAGTCCGATTACACTCCCGTCCGGCTTGTATTAGATGACGACCGCAGGCTTAGCTTCTCCGAATATGATGATGACTGCCAAGAAGAGTCAACACCACTCAGCAAGACAGAAAAAGCGATGTCAATTCTCGAAAACATGCTGGAAGACGGCCCTGTACCTGTTTCAGAAATCCATGCTGCCATGGCTGATGAAGGCATCGGTGAAAAGACCGCCCAGCGGGCACGACGACGCCTCGGAGCTATATCTGACTATTTGGATGGCATTCCCGTTTGGCATATGCCAGGTTAATTTGCACAAGGTGGTCAAGTGGACAGGTGGACATCGTTTTCTGATATGCTTAAGGAAACGCTGATTAAATGAGGTGGTCAACTGGGGAGTGAATTTTTCGTCGTGCGCTCTTGCAGATTGTAAAGGTTTACTGGCGGTAAAACGAGAAATCTGCAAGAGATGCACGGCGGAAAAGGCACCTCCAGATGTGCCGCCGAATTAATCAGCGGTTCCTTAAGGATCAGCTGAATTAGCCCTCATTTGTAAGAACAGCTCGGCCATCACTGGCCGGGTTGATAAAATAACTAGTTCTCTGAGTGCAACAGTTGAATGATCTCGTCCACACTCTTTCCGCTGGCGGCGATGGCTTCCATGAGCTTTGCTTTATCTTCTTCTGTCTTCTTTTCAGCAGCGAACTTCTCAGCCTCGACCTTCGCTTTGGTCAGTTCCTTCAATTCAGCCTTCTTGGCTTTCAGTTCTTCAGTTAGCGTAGCAATCGCAGACTTGACGATAGCAATCTTCACGTCAATGTTCTCGATAGAATCAATTACCACAGAGATTTTCTTGTTCTTGGAGCCTTTGGGTCTCGGCATATTGGCGCACTCCTTTGCATTTTTCTATAGCTACATTATATTACCATTTGAAGCGGGTGTCAATAAATCAACAGGAGGCCAGAATGTCAGTCTGATGTATTGGCAGGGATTTGCGCAGCGTTGCAAGTCGATCATGTGGAGTGCCGAATTCGTAGAAATATAAAGTTTAGTGGTTTAGGAAAGACGACTACTGATTATTTAATTTTACTAATATCCAATAAATTCTGTGTTTTAAATTTTTGTTCGTCTGGACTGATTTGCTTTAGTGACTTATGAAGTATGATATTCATCTGCTGTTTTATAGTTTCATTTAATCGTTCTGGTGGACAACACATAATCAATCCCCTATGTGATTGTTGCATCGTCTTTATATACTCCTGGAGACGCGCATATTCTTTACCGTCGCCCAGCAAACCAATTGGCATCAATTCATCTTGTATCGGGATTATGGCTGCGTGTTTCCCGCGTGCTAATGTCTTTTCAATTTCCTCAACTGTGCCTGACGGGTAATTATCTGTCTTTGTTCCCAACTTGCTATAAAAGATTCCAATAACGCCATCTGCATTATTAACAAGCTGTTCATTCAACACATCTTGGCCAGACATCCCCGTCAGGATCTCTCCTGTACCATTGTCTCTCCAATACAATACTTCAGTTTTGACGCGAAACCCAAAAGCCCCCTCAAATATTATTTCATTATCTATCAATGAGCGGTTAATCGTACTAACAGCTTCCTTAATTGCTGGCATAAACTTATCAGCAACATCTCCTGGACAAGATATCAATACTTGATATGTAAATGTGATATACATGATTGCTTTCCTTCATTCTTAATTATATTGTTTCAAGTGGCAATATTTTATCTTTTTTTGTGTCAGCCAAGCATGTCGTTTAATATCATGCTCAGCATATCTGTATTATCATTTTGTCCACTCTCTTTGGATTTGTCATATTCTACAAAGCGAATACCTTTTTCAAGGATGAGCGATGCTTTATTAATCATTTTGCCATTCTTGCCTACTGGCGCTTCACAATAAGATAGTTCAACAAAGCAATCTATTACACAGCCAATCGGAGAATTATTTTTGATTACAGTATCTAACAACCAATCTGCTGCCTCACCATCTGCAAACAAATCCATATCATCCGAATAGCCAATAAGATCACCTGTGAATAGCACTGTAACTTCCGTATTAATGCTGTCGCCAACTTTCAATCCAAGGGACTGAATTAACTCATCTTTAAGCTTCCATCCGCTAAATCGCTTATTTATGC
>ONWQ01000534.1 GCA_900321565.1 uncultured Eubacteriales bacterium | reverse complement strand
TGCCATCCCCCGGGGAGACCCGGCAGACACCGGTACTGACACAGGACGGATACGCACTGGACGGGAAAGATGTCGTATTATACCTTGATCAGCCCGAGTATACGGGAGAGTCCGGTATTCTGGCACTCCAGCTGAAAACGGACCGTATACCCGGTCCCCGCGGGGTGCAGGTCGGCACGTCCGTTACGGATGTCCTTGCTGCGTTCCCCTGTCTGAACCTTTCCCTTGCCGGGGACCCCTGGCATGCGCTTGTGTATATGCACGACCGGCTCCCGGAAACCGCAGGCTGGGGCTGGCTTTCCCGGGATCATGCACAGGTTGATTCTGTCCAGTATGCAGTACACGAACGTATCACGGAGGGCGGATACAGTGACACAGGCTTCCTGTTCCTCATGGAGGACGGGCATGTGTCCGGTATCCGTGTCTATGGGCTTCAGACCCTGCTTACTCTTGAAGATGTGGAATCCACATGCACTACTGTCCTGTCCATGAGTACGGATCAGTCCTATTCTGTTCCGGAAGCGCCTGCACCGGTCTGAGTGTGCCCGCGCTTCAATCCTTATGACAGTCCATCCGCAACCATTCCGGAAAGGAGGTCAGCAGGCCGGTCCTGTCCTGGTACAGTCCGGCACCTGCCTGAACATCATGAAAATTGATCTTACATGCCCTGTGGAAGTCCTGCGCTGTCGTCTGAATGATGACGATCATCATGCAGCGGATGTGACACTGAATAACCTGTCCAAAAAGGAAGTCACTTCCACCGAGGTCACTCTGATCCTGCATATGCGGGAAGAAGAGGAAAACACACGTGTGCTTTTCCGTGCCCATGACCTTCATGCGCAGCCCGGCGATCCTTATACCTTCCAGGTCCCGCTGCCGTCCAATGCCGGAACACCGGACAAGATTGAGGTCATGATTGAAAAGATCTGGTATGACGACGCCACGGTCTGGCGCAGAGGCAAGGCACCCATGACCGAATATGAGCCCAACGCATTGAGCGCCGGACGTGAGCTTGAAAAGCTGCGATACGTGGCCGGTCGCCAGGCCGTCGGATATCCGGAAGAACAGGAGCACGTATGGCTCTGTGTCTGCGGGCGCCCCAATGCCTATGCCTCGGACCGCTGTGCACACTGCGGTAACACCCGTGAGGAAGTCTTCCGTCTGTACAGCAAGGAAAGCGTCCAGGCATATATTCAGGAACAGGAAACACGCCTGAAGGCGCAGTCACGTGCGGCCGTGGAGACATCCAACCGCAGACAGCAGGCGCGGGAAGCCGCCTGGGAACAGAAAAAGAAGGTGCGTCGCCGCTGGCTGACCGCATGTCTCGTTCTGCTGATCCTGGCAGGCATCGGATACCTCACGGTATTCCACGCACTGCCCTATGTGCGCTACCGCCAGGCCGTCAGTGCACTGGAAAGCGGCGCATATGACGAAGCCATTACGGCCTTTGAAAAGATGAATCCGTACCGGGACAGTGCTGACATGCTGACCCGGGCATATTACAGCCGGGCCCGGGATGCCCTCGCCGACGCAGACATGGACACACTCCTGGAGATCCGGGAAACGTTCCAGTCTCTGGGCACATACCTGGACAGTGCCACATTGCTCAAGCAGGCAGACTATCAGCGTGCAGAGCTTCTGCTGGGTGACGGTCATACCTCAGATGCCATGGAACTGTTCGAATCCCTCGGATCATACAAGGACAGTGCTTCCCGGGTCACGGAGTGCAATTACATCAAGGCCGGAGAAATGCAGTCCAGCGGTGATTATGAGGCGGCCATGGCCGTATTCGAGGCCCTTGGAGAATACCAGGACAGTACGGAAAAAGCCCGGGCCTGTCGTCTGGCTGCTGCTGAAGCCGCACTGGAACAGGAGAATCCGGATCATGCGCTGGAACTGCTGCCCGACAGTCTGATTACGGAAGATGCCAGCCAGCTGCGCCAGAGGGCACATTACCAGATCGGTCAGAGGCTGTATGATGCCGGGGAAATGGTCCAGGCAGGTCAGGAATTCCTGAAAGCCGGAGACTATACTGACGCGGCGGACCGTGCAAGGCTCTGTATCTATACGCCCGCAAGCCAGGCCATGGCTGAGCGTGATTATCTGACTGCGGCTGACATGTTCGCCTCCATTCCGGGATATCAGGATGCGGATGAACTGTATCTGCAATGCCTGTACCTGGCTGCCAAGGATGCACTGAAAGACACGGAATACAAGCGTGCCACATCCCTGCTCAGCCAGCTGCCAGCCGATT
Source organism: uncultured Eubacteriales bacterium (assembly GCA_900321565.1). Classification (GTDB taxonomy): domain Bacteria; phylum Bacillota; class Clostridia; order Christensenellales; family Aristaeellaceae; genus UBA2943. Next base: position 7,539 of record ONWQ01000534.1, on the reverse strand, counting down.
ATGAAGACACTGACACACTGCGTAAGGAGTGCGTCTACCGTCCGGCTGTGGCAGCTCTCGAGCGCGGCGCATACGAGGAGGCACTGAATGCTTTCCTGTCACTGGGCGAATACAGCGACTGTCCCAGAATGGTCCAGCGCACACGCTACGCCTGGGCAGAAGCACTGGTCAAGGAAGGTAAGCTTCAGGAAGCCATCTCGCTCTACGAGACCCTTGGAAACTACCTGCGGGCACCGGCCCTGCTCAAGGAAACACGCTACGCTCTTGCAGAAGCCCGATTCAATGAAGGGGATTATCAGGAAGCTGAAGCCATATATCTGGACCTCGGCAATTACAAGCAGTCAAGGAACAAACTGAACCAGGTCCGGTACGCCCGTGCGGAAAGCCTGCTCGGACAGCAGGATTACACAGCCGCCCGGGAAGCCTTTGAACAGCTGGGAAGCTATTCGGACAGCCGTACGCGTGTCCGGGAATGTGATTATCACCTTGCACTGCAGCTGATGGAACAGGAAAACTATGAACAGGCTGCTGAAGCATTCGATGCACTGGAAGACTATGAAGACAGTCCGCTTAAGGCAAAAGCCTGCCGGTATGCACTGGCAGAAGCACTGCTTGCGGACGGCAGCACGGAACAGGCTCGTGCCATGTTTGTCGAACTGGATGATTACGAAGACGCTGCAGAGCGTGTGCTTGAGATAGACTATCAGGAAGCAGAACGGCTGTCCCGGGAGGGCATGCACGAACAGGCCGCCGCGCAGTTCATCGCGCTTGGTGAATACCGTGATGCTGCAACCCGTGCACAGTCTGAATACTACGCGCTTGCGACTGACGCTGCTGAAGAAGGTCAGCAGGGTACCGCTGCCGTCTATTATGAAAAGGCCGGGGATTACGAAGACGCACAGGACCGCAGTGATTCCTACAGTGAAATGCTCTACGATGAGCCCGCTGCCCTGGCACGCCTTGCAGCTGAGCATGAAGACTGGCCTGCCATTGCCTGGATTCTCTCCGGGCTCGACCTTACCCAGCTTCCGGAGAATTACTCCGATCTCAAGCCTCTGTTCGAGGAAGCCTGTCTGAAAGCCGGCATGGACCTGGTAGCATCCGGAGACATGGACAGGGCTTATCCCTATCTTCAGCGCGTCTGGGATCACGCGGATGTGCAGGCGCTGGTTTCCGAGCGCAGAGAGCTTCAGCTGATGGGTGTCTGGGAAGGGAATGAGCATACGCTTGTACTCCGTGGAGACCACACAGCCCAGCTGGACGGTGAATCCTGCGACTGGGCGCTGGATGGGTATATGCTCATCATGAACGGGAATGAAACGCTTTCCCTTGTTTCCGAGCCCGATGCAGACACCATGATTGTAAGGAACCGCCGGGCTACAGGCATTGAATCCTGGACCCTGACCCGTTCCGGGAAAGATGACCTGCTTCCGATTCCGGAAGTCAGTCTTGAAGCCCTGATGAACGAAGAAAACGCTACCGAAAGTGAAGAACCCGCCGTTGAGCAAACCAATCCGTAACCCGGACAGTCACAGTCGCCTTATATAAGAACTGCTGCAGAACTGATCACTCTGCAGCAGTCTTTTTTGTATTGCACAGTATACACAGGGACAACCATGCTCCAGCCGGCGGTACTGAATCAGAAGCTTTTGTTCCTCATGCCATCTGAGATACCACACCTGTACGCTTTCCCTGCATACACAGATGCCGCATAGATTCAGGTAGCATTCGCCTCCTGGAAAGACGGAATGACAAACTGCACCTTTGTGCGTTTCCTGAATTGTCCTGGAGACAGTCCATAAAAATATTTGAAAACCCGGCGGAAGTAAATCGATGACTCAAACCCTATTGCATTGCTGATCTCCTCAATACTCTGCGTGCTCTCACTGAGCATATAGGAAGCACGACGGACACGGAGCATGTTCCGGTATTCCACAGGTGACCATTTCATATACTCACGGAAGAGATGGTGAAACCGCGACTCACTCAGATGGCACAGGCCGGCATACAGTGAAATCGGGTCGCTGCGCATATAGTTGGATTCAATATAGGTAATTGCCGGCTCGATCGCATCAAGCCGTCTTGTTTTTCTGCGTTTCTTCAGGTATGGATATGACAGACTGAAAATCCGATACAGGATCGACAGAAGCATAAGCTGTTCCGTGGGCACATTCCGGTCATACGGGAGCAGGGATTCCATCAGTTCCGTCATCTTGAAATCACATAGCGCATCGATTCTCTGGAGGGCAATCTGCTGGTCAAGCGGTCTGCTGATCTGATTGATATCCGGAGTGTACTTTTCCAGGCGTGTACCCGCAAAACGGAAATGAATGTTGATAAACTCAATCTCAGGATTTCCCTTCCACTCGGACCGGTAATGAATGCCATCAGGAACATAGAAAAAGTCGCCGGCCGTTCCCTCCACATTCCCGTCTTCCGTAAAAAAGGTTACACTCCCCTGCTTGAGAAGGCAAAAGCTTGAAAGCTCTTTACCCAGGGGTGGTGTAGTAAAGTGATGACTTTTTGAGAAGAATAGTTTCTGTGAGTATTGGCACTCCAGTCGAAACTGTACTTCTTTGAAGTCCACATAAGTCACGCTGTCTGGCATACTTTTTTCCTCTATTCAGCAGAATCGTTTTGTTTTTTAAGATTATAACATATTTCAAACCAAGGGCAAAGCTGATAGGATAAAACCACATAATTCAGTGATCTTCATACGTTTTTCCCTGATTGTCGTATACCTTTTTTCCGCTATATGGGGGGATTTGATGAAGCGTATTCGTATTGCCCTTCTCGGAGCTGCACATGATCACAGCACAGCCACACTCGAAACAGTTCTCAAATATCCCGACATCTTTGAAGTTGTATCGATCACGGAAAGCAATGAGGAAGTACGCCGCACACACAGTTCGCTTCCTGCATACCAGCATCTGCCATGGATCAGTGAAGAAGAACTCTTCTCAAGAAATGATATTGATGCAGTTCTCTGTGAAGGCGATGAGCTGCTGGCCCTTGACCATGTACAGCGCTGTATCGAAAAAGGCTGGCATGTACACATGGACAAACCTGCCGGCACAGATGCAGCACAACTGGAACACGTACTCAGCTTAGCGAAGCAAAAAAGTCTTGTTTTCCAGATGGGCTACATGTACCGCTATAACCCTGCCATGCAGTACCTGATGCAACAGGTAAAATCCGGTAGCCTGGGTGATATTCTGAGCATTGAAACATCCATGAGCGTATGCCATCTGCCCGATAAGCGTGAGTGGCTGGGCAGATTCCAGGGCGGTGTGATGTTTTTCCTCGGCTGTCACCTGATCGACATGATCTATGCGCTCGCAGGCATCCCGGACAGCATTACGTCATTCTTTCACAGTGCTGAAGACTCAATCCCGGTGCAGGATAACTGTCTGTCGATTTTTGATTATGGGAACGGAACGGCAACCGTTCGCGTCAACGCAGCAGAGGTCAATGGTTATGACCGGCGCCAGCTTGTTGTATGCGGAACGGAAGGCACCATAGAAATCCGTCCTCTTGAAAGCCCGACCCGCATCTATGAGACACGCAAGGCAGATGCTGAATACTGTCCATGGAAGGATTTCAAGCACGAATTGCACCTCGTTCCCATGACAGGGCGTTATGATGCCATGATGCTTGACTTTGCTGCCTATATCCTCGGAGAAAAGCAAAACCCTTACACCTACGAGTATGAACTGCAATTGCAAAGACTGATTCTTGCCACCTGCGGTTACGACATAGACTACAGGAAGACGATCCAGCTGGGAGGTACAGACACATGAAGGCAATCCTTGTCAACCCCATTGACCGTTCTCTCTCCTGGAGCGAGGTACCAACCCCTGAGCCCGCGGAAGGTGAAGTGCTCGTGGAAGTCCACTATGCTGCCCTGAACCGCGCTGACCTGATGCAGCGTGCAGGGGATTATCCGCCGCCTCCGGGCTGTCCGGAATGGATGGGACTCGAGATTTCCGGCGTGATTGTTTCCATGACCGAAGACGCCAGAGCGCACAGCCACTGGAAGATCGGAGACACTGTCTGTGCACTGCTCGGTGGCGGTGGATATGCAGAATATGCTGCGGTCAGGCACGACATGCTCATGCCTGTCCCGGAAGGTGTTTCCCTCATGGAAGCAGCCTGTATGCCGGAAGCCTTTGCCACAGCCTATCTTAATCTGTTCTATGTGGGGGGCCTCTCAAAAGGCAACACATTGCTCATGCATGCCGGTGCCAGTGGTCTTGCCAGTGTGGTCATCCCTATGGCCAAAGCATTCGGCGCACGCGTCATCACGAGTGTGCAGACCAGAAAACAATGCAGCTCCATTTCCGGTCTGGGGGCAGATGCAATCATTTGCCAGGAAGATAACGATATTGTGGATGCACTTAAGGACATTACCAGAAATGGCAGCATTGATCTTGCCATTGACTGTCTGGGCGGGAAAATGATGGGAGCTTCCCTTCCGTTCATGTCTTTTGGTGGACGCTGGATCATGATTGCCACGCTTGCAGGCGATCTCACGCAGGTCGATCTCAAACTGATGTATAAGAAAAATCTGAGCATTATTGGCAGTACACTGCGGAGCAAGACACCGGAAATGAAGGCCCAGATTCTTGCAGACCTTGTCCGGAACGTATGGCCGAAAGTCACGGCCGGCCAGGTGCGTCCCACACTCTACAGGGCTCTGCCGATCCAGCAGGCTGAAGAAGCCCATGATATCCTGCAACGCGGTGAAAATATCGGTAAGGTCGTGCTGATTGTCAAGGAGTAATCGTTATGAATATGCGCACTATACGCCAGAAACGAAAGCTGCTGGAGTCAAGGAAAGTACTGCGCCGCATACAGATGGATTACCTGCTCTATATCATGTTGATTCCCGGTATCATCTATTTTGTCCTTTTCCATTATATGCCCATGTACGGCGTATCCATTGCCTTCAGAGATTACAGTATTGTCGGCGGCATGGATAATGCGCCATGGGTGGGCTGGGAAATATTTGAAAAGCTCTTCAAGCGCTCTGCTTTCAGGAGGGCTCTGAGTAACAATATCCGCATCAGTCTGATCAAGATCTTCTTCGGTTTTCCGTTACCCATCATGCTTTCCCTGATTCTGGGGGAAGTCTGGTCACCCCGATTTCGCAAAGTTGTCCAGACCACAATCATCATGCCCAGTTTCCTGAGCTGGTTTGTCGTCTATGGCATTCTTGTGGCAATGTGCAACCTGAGCGATGGTGTCATTCCATCCGTCACCCGTGCCGTCAATCATCACTTTGGCCTCAGTATACCGATTGTTAACTTCATGACCACCAAGGAAACCTTTGACGGATACATGATGATAACCTACATATGGAAAGAGATCGGCATGGGAACGGTCGTGTATCTGGCGGCAATCATTGGCGTCGACCGGCAGCTCTATGAAGCTGCTTCTATTGATGGCGCAGGCCGCTTCAAGCAGATTCTGCATGTAACACTTCCATGTATTCGTTCTGTTATCGTCATGCAGCTCATCTTCCGTGTTGGCAGGGTCATGAACGCAGGATTTGACCAGATGTTTGCCCTGTCCAATTCCATGGTCATTTCAAGAGCAGACATTATCGACACGTATGTCTATCGTGTCGGTATGGAGGAAGCCAAGTTTTCCCTGGCGACAGCAGCTGGCCTGTTCAAGTCCTTCATCGGGCTGGTACTTGTCCTGACTACCAATCAAATTGCCCGTCATGTTGATCCCGACAGCGCAATCATGTAAGGAGGACTGGCCGATGCATAAATTTATTGGATTTTCGGGGCAGAGGCGCACAAAAGGCGAAAAAATCGGGCAGATACTCATCTGCGGCTTCCTGGTCCTCTTTGTATTCTTCCTGGTTTATCCGATCTGGCATGTCTTTATGTACTCCATCAGCGATCCGGTGCTTGCTATGAACGGAGGGATCTTCTTCCTCCCCCGCGGATTTGATACCTATAACTACCGCATGATTTTCAAGACTTCACAGATCTGGATTGCACTGCGCAATTCCGTTGCCAAAACCGTTGTCGGTACAGCGCTGAGTGTCCTTCTGACTCTGCTGACGGCTTATCCTCTCTCGCTTCCAAGACTAATGGGCCGGAATTTTATTGCGCGGATGATCTTTTTCACCATGCTCTTTTCGGGCGGCACCATACCCCTGTATCTGCAGGTCAAAACGCTTGGCCTTCTGGATACTTTCTGGGCCCTGATACTGCCTGGTGCCATCGGCGCCCACAATATGTTTATCCTGCGTAATGCCCTGCAGTCGGTTCCCGCCTCACTCGAAGAGAGTGCACGCATGGATGGTGCCAATCCGTTTATCATCCTCTTCAGAATCGCTGTGCCTATGGTAGCCCCGACCATTGCCGCCATCACCCTGTTCTACGGGCTTGGTAACTGGAACTCCTACATGGATGGTCTTCTTTATACCAACTCCACCTCTCTGCAGCTCCTGCAGCTGTACCTGCGCATGGTCCTTTCCCAGACAAGTTCTGCAAATGCCATCATGGCCCAGGTGGGTACAGAATCCTCCGGCTACCTGTCACAGACATCCACTCAGATGGCTATTGTCGTTGTTACCATCATTCCCATCATGATCGTTTACCCCTGGCTGTCCCGTTTCTATGTATCCGGTCTCTCGGCCGGTGCAGTCAAAGGATAATCCTGTCTCTTTTCACCGGAGATGTACCCGGTGTAAACAACATAAAAGGAGGTATTTCTATGAAAAAGTTCCTGTCTCTGATCATGGCACTGATGCTGTTCGCATCGCTCACGACCGCGACCGCATCCGCAGAAGAACCAGTCACCATTACATGGCTTATGAGTGGTGACAATAATGTGGCGGAAAACACAGAAATCGAGCAGTACCTGGAAGAAAAATTCGGCATTGATCTCCAGATCAGTTACATCAACCGCAGTGACTATGACACCAAGCTGAACACTCTCATTGCTGCCGGCACACTGCCTGACATCTTCTCAACCAAGGGCCAGACAGCACTGGACCTTCGTAATGCCGGTATGCTGGCTGATCTCACGCCCTATCTGGAGGAATATGGCAAGGATATACTTGCTGCATATGACGAAGGCGAACTGAAAATGCCTGAACTCAATGAAGGAAATGGCATCTACGGACTGTTCTCGAAAGCCGGCATGTATGTAGCCAATTTCCATTTCCGGAAAGACTGGCTTGCCAGGGTTGGCAAGGAAGTCCCCACTACGCTGGACGAACTGTATGACGTTCTCCACGCCTTCACCTTCAATGATCCTGACGGCGACGGCAAGGACGATACGTATGGTTTCACTGCGCAGATGAACACTCCAAAGACCTGGGAACACATTTTCGCCGCGTTCGGTATTCCGTTTGATCGCACGATTACCCTTGAAGACGGCACTGTAACACGCTATATAAAGCATCCGAACTATCTGCGTGCCATCGAATACCTGCGCAAGCTCTATCAGGACGGAATCATGGATCCTGACTTTGTGGCCATGACATGGGTCGAATACGCTGAAAAGCTCTGGAAC
>ONWQ01000536.1 GCA_900321565.1 uncultured Eubacteriales bacterium | reverse complement strand
TCAGGCGTCAAAAAAGCACAGCTGCAGTATCAGGTCATTACCGGCTCTCATGACGAAACCACACTGATCCACATCCGCCTCGGTACTGGCAGAAGTCATCAGATCCGCGTCCAGTTCGCCAGCAGAGGATATCCGCTTCTCGGAGACCATAAGTATGGCGCACGGGACAGCCTTACCCAGCCGCGACTGTTTGCCTGCAGGCTGGCCTTCCCCTGGCACGGTAAACTTCAGACCTTTGAAGCGCTTCCGGAATGGGCCGGTATCGCATCCCTGCCAGATCCCTTGCCAGGCCCTCCGGATCAATAGAGGCACGCATATCACCGGCGGGTACACCGATAGATATAGCGTCAGGTTCCCTTTATGTTGCGAAGGAAAGGCCCTTCAGCAGGACGGACGGGCTGCCGATGCAGTAATTCCGGAAATAGAAATCATCAAAGTCCAGATCATCCGCAAACGCCTGCATGGCGCCAAACAGCTCGCCAAGGCTGCCGGCCACTGTCATCTGTGATACACTGCCCACCGGTTTCCCGTCCCGGACATAATATCCGCCGCACGGAACGGAGAAAAGTCCTGACGCTGTATTCACCGAATGGAACAGATCCAGGGAATATGTCAGCACAACCCCCGTTCCCATACTCCGGATCAGGTCGTCCTGACTGGTCCCTGAAGCCGGTGCGAGGTACAGCATGGCAGGGACTGTTGTCAGAGCGATCGGCACATTCCCGGTCATGCTCGGTACACGCCCCGCGCAGCCGTTTGTTCCTGCACCGTCCCGGACCCCTGACTGCAGTGTATACAGCGGTTCCTCCAGGACACCGTCCCTTACAATATACGTTTCCGGGACAACACTGCCTTCACTGTCCATGGGCCATACTTTTCCTGACACAGGATGTCTGGGGGCATTGATCAGCTGAAGGCTTTCCACACCAAGCCGCTGTCCGGCCCCGGAAAAGCAGGATGTTCCGTTATGCATGGCTTCTGCCGAAAACGCTTTCCATGCCGTCATCAGAATATTCCGCATGACCTGACCGGTCATCACACAGTCATGCCTGCCGCCGGGTATGGTGACCGGACTCAGCCCGTGCGCATCAAACCCGTCGCATAGCGCATGCGCTTTTTCTGCAAATGCTGTCACATTCAGTTCCCGCAGCGAGCCCGCACTCTGATTGGTCTCAATCTCAGCATCCTGCATGTTTTCGCGTTTCATGGCGACTGTAGCAGTCACATCCACCCAGTATGTGCGCATCTGAGCATCAAATCCCAGACTGTTCACAGTCCGCATCTCACGCTCCATCGCACGGATGGCCAGTTTTCGGATCTCGCATCCGCTGAGTGCTGCCTCCAGTGCCTGCCCGACACGGATCATGTCCTCGACCGGCTCCATGGCACTGCCTTCTGAAAGCACCATACTGTCAGCTGCATCATGCATTGGTGCTGCAGTCTCCTGGTCCACCCATTTCGAGTTTTCCGCTGCCATGCGCATCAGTTGCAGTACATCATCGTCCTGTCTTTCTGTATAGACCATGCCCAGGCGATCCCCGCCTGCCCGGAGATAGTACTTGGTCTGGTCATAGGCCTCACTGCTGGATGCCCTGCCCTGCGCAATCCATACGGTAGTACTGTGAATCCGTTCCGCATTGACTTCAGCGCGAAGGATCCCGTCCGGCATGGATGCGAATGCACTTTTGTAGCGTTCCAAATCAATCATCAGGCATCCCCCTTCCCGCCTACCAGCATTTCAGAAATCCGCATACGCGGGCCGGATGTGGTGGTTGCAATAAACCCGGAGTCCGCACCACAAAATGAGCCTCCGCCCTGCTCGGTGACAAAGTTCCGGCCAACCCTGTCTATTTTCAGCATGGTTTCATCCCCGCGGCCTACCAGTATGGCACCTTTGACCCGATGATCCAGACGTCCGTTACGTACCCAATATGCAGTCGATGCAAGCAGGGTAAACTCCCGGCCTCCGGTTCCGCCTCCGATTTCGGTTACGAACAGTCCTTCATCCAGATCCCGGATCATGGCTTCATCATCATCCTGTCCGGCAGCCAGGAATGTATTGCTCATTCTCGGTCCCGGAGCATGTGCATAATCCTGCCTTCGCCCGGAGCCTGTTCTGGGCAGACCCAGACGGCGTGCACCGAGACGGTCCGTCATGAATCCTTTCAGTACACCCTGCTCAATGAGTACATTGCGCTGGCGTGGCATGCCTTCATCATCGACACCCGATGAACCATACATGCCTGGCAATGTGCCGTCATCAATCAGAGTGACTTTCTCCGATGCCACCTTTTCGCCACGCCGGTCCCAGAAGATACCGCCTTCCTGCAGGCTCCGGCTTTCCAGCTGATGCCCGCAGGCTTCATGAAAGAACGTGCCGCTGCAGCTGCCGCCTTCCAGGACCACAGGCACTCTGCAGCTGGGCGCTTCCACTGCCGTCAGAGACTCCCTCAGATTCTGTACAGATTCCTTCAGACGTTCCAGATGACTGCCCTGTTCAAATGCTTCCATTCCCGCAGCAGCACAGTATTCCGAGAATGTGCTTGCCGCAGCGCCATCCGCACAGACAACCGGTATAAAACGCATACGTGTTGTGATCCGCCGGTCCTGTGCAAGAACGCCTTCTGAATTCAGTATCATGACTCTCTGGTCTCTGTCGTACCATCCGACACGGCAGCTGCGGACTCCAGCCATTCCATTCGCAGTCTGTCTTGCCTCCCTGAGCAGCCTGATTTTTGCTTCATAGCCAGCCTCGGACGGGAATTTTCGCACCGGGCACGGATTCCCCGCATGAAGGGCAGTCCATGGCTGCGGCGAGCAGTTCCCGCCTGCGTCCTGCAGCTGCATCAGAGCCAGCGCATCCGTGACAGCACGCTTCAGCGCCTCCGTACGCAGATCATTCAGATACACATAGGCACCCTGATTTCCCCTGAGCAGATACAGTCCGGCACCATATGCGCGAATACACGAAATGCCATCCACCCGGTCACTGTAGTCTATGGAAAGATCTTCTCGATCCTCCAGAAACAGCTCTGCAAAATCAGCCCCGCCGCGGAGTGCATATTCAAAGATTTCCCATGCCTGTTCTTTTCTGATCATGCTGGATTCACCCTTCCAAACAATCGTGGCAGGCTACAAAATGCCCTTCGGCAACTTCCTGCAGCTGTGGTGCACATTCCGTGCAGACCTTGCCCGCCTTCGGACAGCGGGAGGCAAACGGACACCCGGGTCCAAGATTTACCGGGCTGGGAATGTCCCCTCCAAGAATCACCCGCTGACGTGTGCTCTCCACATCCGGATCCGGAATCGGGATTGCTGAAAGCAGTGCATTGGTGTACGGATGCCTGTGATCTGCATACAATGCTTCTGCCGGCGCCAGTTCCACAATGGATCCGAGATACATCACAGCTATGCGGTCAGAAATAGCCTTGACCATGGACAGGTCATGTGTAATGAACAGATAGGAGAGCTGCATCTCCTTCTGCAGACGTACAAGCAGATTCATGACCTGTGCCTGAATAGAAACATCCAGCGCTGAAATCGGCTCATCACAGACAATCAGTTTGGGTTCCACTGCCAGCGCGCGTGCAATCCCGATCCGCTGCCTCTGGCCTCCCGAAAACTCATGCGGAAAACGGTTGGCATGTTCCTTGTTCAGTCCGACCATCTGCAAAAGTTCCAGGATCCGCTCATAGCGCGCTTTACCCGGATACATACCATGGATATCCAGACCTTCCCCAATGGATGCTGAGACCACAGACAAAGGGTCCAGGGAAGCATACGGATCCTGAAAAATCATCTGAACATTCTTATGATACCTGAGCCGGTCGCGGCCTTTCAGCGACCAGATGTCCCGGCCTTCAAAACGGATGCTCCCGCTGTCCGGGCGGTACAGTTTCACAAGCGTCCGGCCGAGTGTCGTCTTACCGCAGCCGCTTTCGCCGACAAGCCCCAGTGTTTCTCCGGCATGCAGTGTAAGACTGACATGATTGACTGCTCTGAGCGTGCCCTTGCCTTTGATCTCAAAGGACTTGGATACATCTTTCACTTCCAGCAGAACTTCACCGTTCATACCAGCCGCCCCCTTTTCTGCACTGCTTCAGCCAGATTGTCAGCGGCTGACGGATGATACAGCCAGCAGGCTGCCTTATGCTCTGTCCCGGCAAACGATG
>ONWQ01000537.1 GCA_900321565.1 uncultured Eubacteriales bacterium | reverse complement strand
TCCGGTGTGGCTGCCGGTGCCGCCGGGACTTCTGCGCCACCGGACTGCAGCGGCAGGATCATGTTCAGCATCAGCAGCAGGTCGTTCTGACTGTCCCCTTTGTAGGAGAGGGTACAGTAGACCATGTCATCGTCTGAGACCTGAACCCATGCATTGAGTATGGTCATCAACACCTGGGATTCATAGCTCATATGGGAGATGGATACGGAGGCATCCATCCCGTTGATGATGGCTTTCTGTCCGCTGGTCTGTTCTTCCCGCACATGACCGGGCTGCGGTGCATAGAAGGAAGCACTGAGCCCTCTGGGATTGGTGAAGTAGTAGAGAATGCTGGCGTCCTGTGCTGTATCCCTGGACATAAATCCGAAATGATGGAATGTCAGGCCGGCTTCCGGCATATCCACATACCTGGATGCATCCGCGCGGTCGACTGTCATGTTTACAATGGTCTCCGCATGCGCGATATCAAAGACTATGGTATCGCCTTCCTGACGGTACACGATCACCTTGCTGCCGCCTTCCGCAAGGGCAAGACACGGTGTCAGCAGGACCAGAACAAGAACCCACACGAGCAGTTTTTTCATCGGGATGCCTCCTTAATTCCATGGACTGTTCATACGACAGTGGCGCTTTGAAGAGAAAAATCCTGCACAGAATCCGGTTGTCATCAGATGGTTTTCGGTTTTCTCTCAGCTTTGCTGCAGTTGCATCTTACCACAGATGACGGCAGGAACACAATATCCCTGTCTGGGAATGGCTCGTCAGCATGATGAGAACAGATCATCCCCTGTAATTTCATTCAGAATAATTCCTGCATGTGCATTATGAAAGAGACCGCTGGCGGAAATCATCGTTAAATGGACGGCTTTTTTTGTCTTTGATTCAGCACGGAAAACAGCCAACTTTTCCAGCATTTGCCTTTCATATGAGGCATCAATGATAAAAGGCTGATCTGTACATTTCATTTCGCAGAGATTGATGACGTTGTCCCTGCGGTCAATCAGCAGGTCGATCTGTACTCCGGGGGAGGATGCCCGACTGCGCCAGGCGTATTCTTCTGTTTCAACGCCTCGAATTTCCAATGCGGTTTTGATTTGCTCCACATGGTTCAGACACAGTGTTTCAAAAGCATTTCCTTTCCATGCATAATATGCGGGAGTTCCGTTAAAACTGGTCCATGAATGAATCTGATTATTTTGCAGGAAATGAAGAGAAAAAAGGACAAAAGGATCAATAATCTGATACAGCAGTCCGTTCTTCTCTGCTGCGGAAGATCTGTACTTTCGAAGAAATCCGCATTGTTCCAGTTCGGAAAGCGTTTTTGTTAGGTTTTCTCCGTTGCCGATAGCAGGAAGCTGAGCAAGTTCTTTCCGGGTAATTCCACTGCGACGGGAAGCTGCTGCCTGAATGACAGCAAGATGCTTTTCCGGATTCCGAAACAGAGAATTGAAAAGACGGGGATACTCATATCTGAGAGGACTGGTGTCCTGAAAACACATTTCCTGAATATTCTGGGGAAGACTGAACCGTGGATTCAACAGATTCAGGTAATAAGGAATACCTCCCAGAATCATATATACTTCCAGGATTTGGGGCCTGGTCAGGGCCAGACCGTTCGCAGAGCAGAGCAGTTCACATTCATTCAGGCAGAAGGGTTTCACATGGATCTGGCGGGTAATCCGATTGTAGAAACCGCCGCGGCTATCCAGCAAATGCTCAATGATCCAGGAAGTTGCGGAACCGCAAACAATCAGAATCAGATCAGGTTGAGCAGATCCCCAACTGTTCCAGAAGTAGTCCAGAGCGCTGCGAAAATCAGACCGTGCGGTATCCATCCATGGAACTTCATCCAAAAAGACAATCCGTTTTCCGGAAGGATCACGGTATACATCCGGCTGTTCCAGAAGATCGCGCAGGCGGGAAAAAGCTTCCAGCCAGTCTTTGGGAACCGTTCCTGAAGACCAGCCGTATTTTCGCAGCTGTTCATGGAACAACTTCAGCTGATTTCTCGTTTTTTCACTGAATTCACCGGTGGCATAGAAGGAAAAACGATCATTAAAATATTGCCGAATCAGATAAGTTTTTCCAACACGGCGTCTGCCATATACGGCCAGAAATTCCGGTCTGGGTGAGCTGAGGCAGTCGGCCAGGAGCATCTGTTCTTTTTTTCTTCCAACAAGCAGCATAGTCTTTTTCCCCTCATAATCAGCTAAAACTCGTCTAAAATAGTCGATTTTAGCTGATTATAATGTTGAAAGAAAACATAATCAGCTAAAACAGCAATATGATCATACCATGAGTATTGCTACAATGCAAGCTGGAATGTAAAAACCGCAGGCACGTCATCATGCCTGCGGTGCTTTTTATAGAAGATCAATCGGTATTACCGGTTTCAAACAGGGATTTCTCAAAGGTTCCCGCATAACTCAGTATTGACCAGTTCTTGTACACAGACACCCGAGGGCTCTGTTTTT
>ONWQ01000539.1 GCA_900321565.1 uncultured Eubacteriales bacterium | reverse complement strand
GAACAGGCAGACAAGATGGCAGCTTACAAGGGACTTTCCGGGAAGGATGCACTGCATCTGCGTCTTCTGACAGAAGAGATGATGAGCATGATGCGCTCGATCACAGGGGAAACAGAAGGCAAATTCTGGATTGAAGATGAGAACGGCACGTATGCGCTGCATCTTCAGGTGAATACACGCATGGATACAGTCAAGCGCGATCAGCTGCTGTCTGCTTCCACAAGCGGAAAGAATGACTCAGCCCGTGGGCTCATGGGCCGTCTGAGGGATCTGTTTGACCGCAGCGCCGACAGTGATCTTGCTGCGGTTTCCTCGCCGTTCCTGCATTCCGGGATGATGGATCATGCTGACCCGTCCACTCTGGGCTGGGAATGGTCCATGGTGCAGTATGAGTCTGTGCTGAACGCAGGTGTTCAGCGGAATGACGACGAAGCCAGGGAAGCCTGGGACGAGCTCGAAAAGTCTGTGGTTGCACGGGTTGCCGATGAAGTGAAGGTCGCAATCCGCGGTCAGACTGTGGAAATGACCATTTTTAAGGCGATCGCCTGATCCGGAAGATCTGCGCCAGACGTTTGCCCGGGTAAATGAACAAGGAATAAGCCGGGATAGCTGTATGAAAGACGCTGTCCCGGTTTTTTGAAAGCCTGATCATCATGGAATGGAGAGAACACGGAATGCGAAAATGGATTGTCCTGTGTCTGGTCATGCTCAGTCTGTGCACGCTGGTATTCGGGAATGCTGAACAAGTGCTGCCGGAGAACAAGAAGGATTTCAGTGACTTGCTTAGCTGCCTGCTGTCTGCTGTGGAAACACCGGAGAAGTGGTCGGAACCTCAGCTGGATGCAATCCTTCTGCGAATCCGGAATGGCAGTGAGGAAGATACATACCTTGCAGAGTCCATTACCTCCGTCTGGAAAAAACTGTATATCGACCCGGGATATGAACTGAACCTTTACCCGGCCACAGATGCCGGGAAAGCACTGAGTGAGGGCGGAGTCTCCGATACTCCGACGCATGCGTTTGCGGTACTCGGGTATGCACTGGAGAACGGAAAAATGACTGCTGAGCTCATGGGCCGATGTGATGCAGCCGCTGCTGCGGCACGTGCATTCCCTCAGACAAGACTCATCTGTTCCGGCGGTGCGACCGGTGCGAATAATCCGAAGCATCATACGGAAGCCGGAAGAATGAAAGAGTATCTGACGGAAGTATGTGGTATAGCACCGGAACGCATTCTTGTGGATGAGAGTGCCATGACCACTGCAGAGAATGCCATGAACACCTATGCCATCATGCAGGAGAACGGCATCCGGACACTGACCGTGGTGACTTCTTCGTACCACCAGAAGTGGGGTGAAGTGCTCTATCACGCGGCCGGTATCCTGACCCAGCTGCAGTCCGGGTATGAGACGGAGATCCTGGGCACCTACAGCTTTGAGACGGAACCGTCCAAGAAAGTCTTCCGGAATGATGCAAGGATTGCCATTTCCCAGCTGGCTGACATGCTGCATGTCCCGATCAAAGGTTTATCCAGAAAATAGTCAGGAGAAAGTACCATGATCCAAAGCGAAGAAACGGGCATGCCGGTTTTGCAGCCCGGATGGTCTGGCCCGATCCGTATCCCGATGGACCAGGAATCCCCGGCGATCCGTCAAGCGCCGGCCTATGACATACAGATGGCCAAAGCCCGGATCCCTGACATGCAGGCGATCCGGGATCAGATTGGGAGTCTGGGCTCAGACCAGGAACTGACGGCGTTTGGGCCGAAGGCCCCCTCTGAGAGTGCAATGCATGCGCTTGCGGATGAAATCCGGCATCTGTCCTGTGGCGGGCACAAGATTTCCGTCATCATGGCAGACGCGAATACACACTCGGGTATCAGTTATCGTTCATCGCTTCCGATGTGCTCGCAGAGTACAATCAAGGCGGTCTATGCCGGTGCGTTACTGGAGAGTCGGCCTCAGGCTTTCCTGGAAAACGGGCAGTGGCTGCATGATGCCGTGGTATATTCTCTCAATGAGCCGTACCATGCACTGAGAGAAGTCTATGGCAGTGCGCCTATCAGAAAGTGGTGCAAAGAGGCCGGTGTGGACCCGGCGTTCGCAGAAGAACTGTACCCGAGAATGCACACAGCCCGGGACATGCTGAAAATGTGGACCCGGCTGTATGAATTTCTGAACAGTGGGAGAGACGTGCACCACTTTGGCGCATACTATGCTGATACCAGCGCATCCGCTACACGCAAGCAGCTGGGCAGTCGCTTTCCGGTCCAGACCAAGGCCGGCTGGGAATGCGGACTGGATGAAGACCACAATTATGATCCCGCAGCAGTAATTCCGGAAGCGTTCAGGGACGGGGATCCATCGAATGATGAATGTGCCATCAATGACACCGGAATTGTATACACACCCGCCGGACCGTACCTGTTTGTCATCTATACCGATCATCCGTTCGGGATCTTCCGGGATTATGTGACACCCAATCCACTGTACGGGCTGGTGGAAAAACTGTATGCGTTGCGGATGAATCTGCAGACTATGGAAACAGAACCCTGAAAAAACAGACGAAGAAAGGAATAAGACCGTATGGATATGAGTATCTTGCTCGGACTTCAGCAATTCCGGGAGAGCAGTGGAAAGTTTCTGGCTGATTTTTTTGCCAAGATGACTTTCATGGGTGAAGTGAACACCGTTCTGGTGATCATGGCCGTAGTTTACTGGTGTGTAAGCAAAGAGTTTGGTACATACCTGCTCATGGGCTGGAGTGGGAACCGGCTGGTCAATGGTGCTCTGAAAATCACAGCATGCGCCTACCGCCCCTGGATCCGGGACAGCCGGATCATACCCTACGGCAATGCCATGACCACGGCCACCGGGTATTCCTTTCCAAGCGGACATACCATGAACGCGGCTACCGTGTATGGCGGAACCGCCGTGCGCAGGGATATTCCGCGTGTCCTGCGGATTACCATGGGTATTTTGCTGGCTCTGGTAGCACTCAGCCGGTGTTTCCTTGGCGTACATACGCCGCAGGACGTGCTCGTCGGTGCCCTGGCTGGCACACTGGTCATGTTCCTGACCGTCCGGCTGATGCACTGGATTGAGGCCAACCCACAGAAGGACTGGATCGTGCTTTGCGTCGGGCTTGGGCTGGCAGCTCTCCTGGCCGTGTATGCGGCGCTGAAGCCCTATCCAGCTGACTATGACGCAGAAGGCAAGCTGCTTGTGGATGGCGCCAAGATGGCCAATGATACTTTCAAGGGAATCGGATGGTGCACGGGTTTCCTGGCCGGCTGGATTCTGGAACGTCGGTTTGTGCAGTTCACTACAGAAGTCAGCCGCGGCGCGAAACTGACACGGATGGCAACCGGGGTTCTGATTTATTATATCGTTTCTCTGATCCTGGTCCCGCTGGTAAAGAATGGACTGGGTGGTCCGGCAGGAACCATGGTTTCTTCTTTCCTGCAGCTGTTCTATATCACATTCCTGTTTCCATTGTGCATTCATGCCTTGGAACGGAAGCACTGAGGGGCGTCCCACTACAGGTGCGGATTTGGTTTCCCGAATGCATCATGAGCGGGGAGCATACGAACTGAGCGCTTGATAAGGACTGGCTAATAGGGAATACCGGGAGCTTTCCATTCGCGAACCATGCCTGGATGCCGTGAAAATAAGCAAGAAGCACGACAGAGGAAGACTGAGGCAATCCACGCGGATGTGCAAACCCTAATGACTATGTTGTTGTGACACCATACAAAGAACCGTGAACTGTTTCACTGACAGACACTTGTCCATTGTGAAACGGTTCACGGTTCTTTCATTAGCGCCTTATGACACAGACTAGGATGCTTTGATTGGACATATGAAAGACGGTTTCATTCTGTCCGGGGCACTATATGCAAACTGCGTCCTCTTCCAGGAAGAATTGGAACCAGCTGGGTTACC
This sequence comes from uncultured Eubacteriales bacterium, assembly GCA_900321565.1. Classification (GTDB taxonomy): domain Bacteria; phylum Bacillota; class Clostridia; order Christensenellales; family Aristaeellaceae; genus UBA2943. Next base: position 4,303 of record ONWQ01000539.1, on the reverse strand, counting down.
TTACATGTTCCATTCAGAATCATTCAGAGAATATCAAAGACTGCGAAAACGTGAAATAGAGCTATGCAGTCAGAAAACAGCTGATTCCTGCTATTGGCATAACATGCAGGGGTGCTATTTGAACCAGAGTTTATTCAGGGTAAGATATGCAGTATGTTACTTACATCTTATGTCTGCCTTTCCTGGATTCATAGTCTTCTTCAATCTTCTTTTTCCATTCTCTTCCCAGAGGTGCACATTCCCTGATTGTGCGGACGGCTTCACTGATTTCCTGATAATTGAGTGCCTGACCCTGTGCATCATTCACAAAAGTCACGGCACGGTCCTCATCAATTCCGAAACGTGCAGCGGTTTCCACTGCGTCAATATTGGCGCCCAGGAAAAGGAATTCCCAGCCCGCTTCCTCTTTCTGCCGTCTGACCATCTGTTTTACCTGATCGCTGGAATAGGTATGACTGGCATTCTCCATTCCGTCTGTGGTAATAATGAAAATCGTGTGCTCCGGAACATCTTCTTTCCGTGCATACTTGTGCACATTCCGGATATGATGAATTGCTTTTCCCATGGCATCCATCAGGGCAGTACACCCGCCAACATAGTACTGATTGCGGGTCATTGGTTCGACATTCTCAATTTTCACACGGTCATGGATCACGGTACTGACATTGGAGAAAAGCACAGTGGACACAATGGCGTCACCATCTGCGCGCATCTGACGCTCGATCATACTGTTGAATCCGCCGATGGTGTCTGCTTCAAGCCCGGCCATAGAACCACTCTTGTCCAGGATGAATACCATTTCCGTAAGATCTTTCTGCATAATGAAAGCCTCCTTCAAGCTGTATGTTCTTCAGGTGATCCCTGCAGCATGAGCATACATCAGGAAGGAGACTCTTTGGTCGCATAGGATGCGACATTTCAGTTGAGTGAAGAACCCAGGATCGGCAGGTCCAGATCAAACAGCGTCTGATTAATCTCACAGATATCATAGATATGTTTCCGGATAAAGTATTCCACTACAATATCCTGCTTACTGGTATGGGAAAGGACAAACCCGGCCTTACCTAGAAAATCCTGTGTTTCGGGGTAGCTCAGTTTCAATGCGACAGCAAAGGCGAGTACGGTTGGCTTGCTTGGTTTGTAGTCCGGATTTGACCGGATCTTGCTGAACAGTTTCCGGTCCACATTGGCACGTTTATAGCAGTCGGAATCTTTCAGGCCTCTCTCATCAATCATGCGCAGAAGTGCTCTGGAAAACCCTTCATCACTTTCCCGGAACATGGCATCCCAGTCAGGCATGGCGTCCTCAGTCGCCGGCGCATCCGGGGCCATCATGGGTGCCTGCATGATGGATTGCTGGTCCAGATCAAGGGCTGCCTTTGGCTCCGTATGCCAGAGCATTTCACGCAGGTTTTGGGTATTTTTCAGGGTATGCGCATCCTCATAGACCTCATCAATATATTCCCGGATATCGCTGAACAGTTTCTTTCCGGTAAGAAGAGCAGACTTTCCGAACACAACAAGATAGACTGTCATGTCATGGTCCATGAGGAAGTCACTGATCACGCTCAGTGCAGTGTGCATGGCCTGATCTTTTGGATAACCGTAGGCGCCAGCTGAGATCAGGGGAAAGGCGACCGTTTTGCAATTTCTGGTATCTGCAAGCTCCAGAGAATTCCTGTAGCAGGCCGTAAGCAGTTCCTCTTCACCATGCTCTCCGCCATGCCAGACCGGCCCGACGGTATGAATCACATACCGGGCAGGCAGGAGATATCCGAGTGTGATTTTCGCTTTCCCTGTATCACAGCCGCCAAGTTTTCTGCATGCTTCCAGAAGCTCCGGGCCGGCTGCCCGGTGAATCGCACCATCCACACCGCCACCTCCAAGCAGGCTCGGGTTGGCAGCATTGACAATGGCATCCACCTTCATCCGGGTAATATCGTTCCTGACAATTTCAAAGGGCATAAATATGTCACCTTTCTCCCTGAATTTCAGGCATGGAAGGCCTGACTGAGTGATTCCGGAATCCCACGCGGACCACGGACAGCACGTACATCAAATTCATTGCACAGACGTTCAAAAGGGAACTGGGACGGAGGATATCGACGGATCAGACGAATCATCATGACGGATGGAATCCGGATTTCAGGACGTGTCTGCTTCCATGGGATCCCGGTCTGTGTGACCAGGCATTGATACAGGACTGCGGATACCGGAGCACCAACATACAGGAATACTGTATCCCCGGTTTTGATCCCTGCACCCTGTTTCCAGTGAATTTCATCTGTATGGTCAAACGCATGGACAATGTCAAAGTATTTTGGATTGGACGGGATCAGCCATTCTTTGGGTGGACGTATGGCTTGCCTGGTCTGTGCGGAAGCTGTCACGCGGTAACTTACATCAATCAGGCCGCAGATCTCATCCAAGGAAACAGTTCCGTCCAAAAGCACCGAGATCCAGTTTCCTCGACTGATATGGTATCCCGGGAAATATCCTGGCTGACGGATCAGCAGATCATGAAGAAGATTATCACCTAGCTTGATATTGAGTATTTCGACTTTTCCTTCTTCAGTGAGGTCCAGCTTGTTTCTGGGCATATCCATAAACAGTCCATACCATTTCTGGTTGTCCTTATGACGTACAATCCCGTAATCCGGAAATCGTTTCCATAGATACTCAACAGCACAGTTATACTTCGAGTGAATATACTCCTCAATACCCTGACGAACAGTCATAGGAGTGCCTCCGTGAGTGAAGTTGTCCCTTATAGTCCTCAGTTACAATCATCAGCAGGAAATGATCTATTCATGACCATGAATCTGTCAGAAATTCTATGTAAACAGGAACTTTATAGAACAGTTTCATTATACATGAAACTGTTCACGTGGTGTATACCTACCAGAACTGGACATAATTATGAATCGTACATCAAAGACTTGATACATCTCTGCAATATCCTGCGGTATAACGTTATACTTCAATTTATGAAATACATCTGCACGTATATTGTGTCCAAATAAGCGAATCTGATAATTCAGACAATGCAGGGCAGGGAAGTGTTTTCAGTAGATCCAGTAACGCACCAACTCAAATAAGCAGAGAATTTGTAACACGGAACAGCTGATTCCGGTTATGAAGTCATACTAATGATGATTCAGAATTGATAATACAAATATCATATTTCTATTTTACCAAACGAATCAACACAACTGATAATTGACTTCAACGTCAGGAAGAGCGTGTTCAGAAAGAGTATAACAGGAGAAAAAAGAACAGAAGTTCATTTATATCAGTTCCCGATCAAGAAACAATCCTGAAAATGTTTGAATGATACATCGGGCAGAGTACCTTTCTTCTACACAAAAGCTTTTCAATCATACATGGAAAAAAGCGGCAAATATCGTGCCGCCTGAATGTGAAATTACCTGTCTTTTAAGGAGAATCAATCGAAACAGTCGCCCTCATTCATGTTAATCATGCCAGCAAGAGGTATCAAGTAGTCCGAGATGTCAACCAGAGTATTCCGCCTGACTACCGGTTCCGTTACTCATTCATCCAGTACTTCTTCCGGGACCTCCGGAATGTCTGGGATTTCCGGATTGTCCGGGATGTCAGGAATAATGGGAATCACTGGCCTGGTGTTGTAGGTGCCGGTGTCGTGGGTAATGGAGTTGTCTCAACCGGTGAATTTACGATTTTGATCCTTAATGCCTCTTCACTGTTGATTTCTCCCGCATAACTGAAAACTTCTTCTTCACTGATATCCATGGAACGGTCTTTAAGCATGGATTGTGCTTTGGCTGCAGTTTCCTCATCATCGTAAATACATAAACCGTAGTACTATCTTCGCAGTAAAGCATACAATTTGGCATCAGAGGAAATGATCCGCATGCAGATCTAATGATGGAAAGGTGGACTCAATCGGTGGAAAGATTGCTCTCTTCATGAGTAAGAATCGGGTTTATTCTCGTGGAATAATCAGTACATTCCTTCATCATAAGATAGACAACGACATAGGGTATTAACTGCATGTAAAGAGAGTGATGAAAAAAATGCAATGAAAAATCCCCCTCGATTCTATTGACGAGGGGGAAGGGAAAGCAACTAAAGTCACGGCAACTCAATATCCAGGAATAGATTAGTCAAAACAATCTCCTTCATTCATATTGATCATACCAGCAAGAGGAACAAGATAATCATCAATATTAACCAGGTTATTTCGTCTGGTTTGCTGTTCGGGAACGGGCTCCTCCGGGACTTCCTCGGGAATTTCTGGAATTTCTGGAATTTCTGGAATTTC
>ONWQ01000542.1 GCA_900321565.1 uncultured Eubacteriales bacterium | reverse complement strand
ATGAACTGCTTCCGGGTTTTGCAGGATGGCTCCGGAGGGCAAATCACTTTCTTGCTTCGTAGCGGAAGGTGACTTCAAGGGTCGAGATCTTCTGCATGGCGGGCAGCTCCCGGTCCAGGACGGTGGCGCTGATACCGGTGAGATCGCCGAAGAGCACCCGGGCACCGGACCGGGCGGACTTCATATCCACCCACTCATTGAAGAGATTGGTGCGGGTGCATTTGCCGTCGTCGGAGCAGGTGTAGTTCCGGCCCTTCAGCTTTACCGGTTCACCGTTGATCTTCAGTTCGGTGATCATGATGCACCAGTCCGGATGGAGCGTTTCCCCGTTGGCAATGCCGACAGCGCTGAAGGCGGTGTTTTCGGCATAGCCCTTTTCAGTCCCCGTGAAGTCCAGGGCCACGGTATAGGTGCCGGGGCCGGTGATCTCCGCATCCGTCGCTTTGATGCCGGGGGAGATGGAATCCGGCGTGTAGATATCGCCGACGCTGTAGCTGAGGGACCAGTTTCCCTCACTGAACATGATCCAGGCAACGCAGGTATCATCGGTCAGGGTGAAATCCGTGCTGACGAGGGATTCCGGAGCAGCCTCAATGGTGCTGTCCAGGGAAGCCTTGCCCGCGGCGGCGATGTCATTATAGTCTTTCCCGGCTTCGGAGGCAGCATTCCGGCCGGCGTAGACCGCAGCCATCTCTTCGTCTCCCATGGCCAGGTCCCTGCGGATGAAATAGCCGCTGCAGTCCCAGAGGCAGGAGGTCAGGTCCAGGGCGTCGCAGCAGTCCAGGAAGGCCTTGTGATAGGCGGGAGCGTTGGCTTTGTATCCGTCATTGGCAGGCAGGGCACCGTATTCGCCGATGACCACGCCGTAGCCTGCGGAAGTGAACAGCTGCAGGCGGCTGAGAAGGGAGTACATTTCCTCAAAATCCTTCTTCTTTCCCCACAGGGTGGCGCCCTTGGCGGAGTTCGAACCGCAGTAGCTCCAGGGGTTGTAGTAGTGCACGGAGACCATGAGCCGGCCGGGGACGGTATCCTCCGGCATCCGGAAACGGCTGTCGCAGGTCATGCTGATATCCGTTTCGTAACCTGCAATGAGCAGGAAACGGTCGGCATTGTGCCCGCCCGCGGCGCGGACGGTGTCCACGAAGGCCTGGTTGACCTGATTGGTGAGCAGGTAGCGCTGATTGTCCGGCAGCGTGTGGGCGATGGAATCCTGGCAGTAAAGGGGCGAATTCTCATCAAAGCGCGCGCCGAGCTCTTCGTTGGCGCTTTCAAAGATGAGGCGGTAGTCATAGGCGGCGAAATGCTCCGCGATCTGCTGCCACATGGAGGTATAGGCCGCCATGGCCAGGTCACGGGTCTCCGGCGTATCGGAGCCGAACATGCCCCACCAGCCGCCGTCCCAGTGGTCATTGACGATGACATACATGCCGGCGTCCAGGGCATAGTTCACGATCTCCTCCACCCGGGTGAGATAAGCGGGGGAGATGGTATAGTCTCCCTTGTCCAGATGGGCGGCGTTGGTCATCCAGGCCACGGGAATGCGGAGCGTATCAAAGCCGGCGTCCTTCATGGCCCTGACCATCTCAGCGGTCGTGACCGGCTGGCCCCACAGGGTCTCATAATAAGCGGTGCTGTCGGTGATGTTGCCGCCGCTCATGCCATTGTTGCAGGCCTCCATGGTGTTGCCCAGGTTAATGCCGTTGCCCATGAGGCGGGTCATCGCTACAGCGTCCGCCGGCGCTTCCGCCGAGGCGGGGACACACAGCAGACAGAGCAGCATCAGTGCCAGCAGGAACGGGAAAAGAAAGATCTTGCTCATGTGCATTCTCCTCCATGATCAGTGAAAAAAGGGCCCCCGCTCGCCGAGGCAGGGTGGGGGCCCGGAAAAAAGGAGATCCCGGTATGTCGTTTACTGAACGGCTGCCTGAGCCTGCTGCGCGGCCCAGCACAGGGCAGCCTGCTCTTCGCACCACTTGACGCAGTCGGCATAGCCGTAGCTGTTTGCCTGCTGGATCATCTGGTTGACCATGCCTTCAAAGGCACCGTCGTTT
>ONWQ01000546.1 GCA_900321565.1 uncultured Eubacteriales bacterium | reverse complement strand
TACTGATTTGTTCTGTTTCCTGCACCGCTGCCACAAGTGGATGTATCAAAACGGTAAAGGTCTTCTCTTGGTGCACAATGGTTATAGGTATCACAGATCCAGATATGGCTCTCTGGAATCTGGTATTTCTGTGCCAGAAGTTTTCTAAGCTCATCTGCAAAAGGAGACCCGAACAATTCAAATGAAAGCAGGAAAAACAGCTGTTCATCCTGCCTGAACGCAGCGACACGTACATAGATAGGCTCATATACGTGATCGTAGAATTTCATTTCCCGCTGAGGCAACGGAAAGAGGTCGGACGACGGTGAAAGATCAGTTTTTGCCGCACCGGCCCAGAGGGAAGAATCCATAATGCATTCCTCCTATCAGGGCAGCCATTTCCCGGCTGAAAGATACAGAGCATACCACTCTTCCCGGCTCAGAGAAACGGTGGAAGCTTCTGCAATCGAGGCAATTCTTTCACAGTTTGTGGTTCCTATAATCGTCTGAATACCAGCGGGATGACGCATGATCCATGCTACAACCATTGCTGATCTGGAAACATGGTTTTTTTCTGCCAATGTATCCAGAAGTTTTGTTGTTTCTGCATATTCAGGGTTCTCCCAGAAAAGTCCCTGGAACATACCATACTGGAAAGGAGACCATGCTTGGATCGTAATCTTTTCAAATCTGCAGTAGTCCAGAAGGTCCCCCGTGCTGTTATAGGGCCGCTTCTCACCGACATTGACTGTGATACCATTTTCAACAAGTTCTGAATGAGCGAGCCCAAACTGAAGCTGATTGAAGATCAGAGCTTCACGGGTTGCCTGTTTAATCAGCTCGATCTGCCGGGCGGAGAAATTGCTTACACCAAAAAAGCGGACTTTCCCGCTCGCACGAAGATGAGAGAACGCAGCGGCAACCTCGTCGGGTTCCATCAGTGCGTCAGGGCGGTGCAGAAGCAGATAATCCACATAATCAGTTTTCAAGCGTCTGAGGCTGTTTTCAACACTGTTAACAATGTGATCATAGGAAAAGTCGTAGTACCCTTTACGGATTCCACACTTGGTCTGGATTACCAGCTGATCTCTTGCCAGAGAAAGCGCCTGCAGTGCATCACCGAATACACGCTCGGATTCTCCACCGCCATAAATATCGGCATGGTCAAAGAAATTGATGCCGGAATCAACTGCTGTTGTAATAATTCTGCCGACTTCAGCCTCGGTCTTCCCGGCAATACGCATACAGCCGAGTGCAATAGCTGGCACCTGCTGCTGATTCTTTAAAGTTATTTTCTTCATGATTCTGGCTCCTTGATCTGATTTGTTTTCCGGAACTGTCCGGGTGTTACGCCTGTATAGGCTTTAAAATACCGAATAAAGTTCTGGGAATTACTATAGCCCAGCCGTTCTGCCATGTCCTGGATCTTCATGTCTGAATCACTGAGCCATTGCATGGCTACTTCGATTTTTTTGGCATTCAGGCAATCAGTGAACGTTTTTCCGGTGCATTCAGAAAAAACCTTTCGCAGATAGGCAGGATGGTAATTTAAAACGTCTGCAATTTTCTCAAGTGTCAGGTCCTGATCATAATTCTGTTCGATCATGTTCTGGATCCGGATCACAATCTGCCTCTGCTGGGAGCTGTACAGCGCACTGACCTTGTCAATATAGGGATTGATCATATTGACATAGAGCCAGTCTTCCATCTGATCTCTGGTCGAACAGTCCATCAGTTCGTCATACAGGGACTGGTTGTTATCACGCCTCGTGGAAAACTCCGGAGTGATCTCTTGATTCAGGATGATTAGTTCAGTCAGCAGGTTCATCAGAAGGACCATTCCTTCATTTCTGGATAATCCTTCCTGGAATATTTCACTGAACCAGTTGTCCAGGTACTTATGAGTATTCTCTCTGTCAGCAGTCTTGATTGCACTGATCAGCTTTTCTTCAATGTTCTTGTAATGCAGTGGATGAAGGCTTCTGCTCAGTGACAGTGATTCATAGGGAAGAATACTTTCGCCCTGGTAGAATATGCCGTAAGATATGGCTCGCAGAGCTTCCTGATATGACTTTGAGCAGTCTTTGATCTGTTGATAAGGCCTGCCAATACCGACGGTGAACATCATATCGTCCTTGGTACTGACAATTTCGAGAAGACGTGTGGCGACATCCTTGGCTTCAGAAATATACGAGGCTTGGTCAGGGGAAGCCTGAAAACGCAGAATCATACACAGGGACTGCTCGATCATAACAGGTGTCATGACATACTTCTTCGGGAAAAGGTTTTCCGCAGTCTTTTGCATTGCGGACATCATGGCACCGAAAGAATGTGCATCTTCCTGCAGTGCACTGGCATTAGGCTGAAAAACAAGGACAGCCTTCTGGTCAGTATCATTGCATTCCGGAAACAGTTCATTCTGTTTTTCAGTCAGTTCATGATTCTCATTCCCAAGCAGGCAGGCAATCGTGACATACTCGCGTACCGGTTGCTGCTGACTGGTTAGCTTTTCGACAAGAGTAGAGTATCCCTTTCGGAGATTCCCGATCTCACTGGATATATACTCGAAAGGATCACTTTTATTGCTGTAGCCGGGGGTGTTCAGGGTTTCGATCAGAGCACCGACAGGCTTATAGATTCTCTGTGCCAGAATGCTTGCACCGACAAGAAGAAAGAGAAAGATGACCAGGCAGATGATTACGATGGTCATGGTGAGAGAAAGATAGCGGGAAGACATCTCGTTTCTTGGCATCAGAGAGATGTAGGTCCAGTTGTTGTAGTCAGACTGAAGCAGAGCAGCCTCTTCCTTCTCTGCTACAAGAGAAAAATGGAGCATTTCGTGGCTGTTTAGCTTCTGGCGGGCTTTGTAGCTT
>ONWQ01000548.1 GCA_900321565.1 uncultured Eubacteriales bacterium | reverse complement strand
GATGAGAATGTTGTTATCGTCTCTGAAGCAGGAGAATTGCAAGCAGTTTCAGCTGGCAAAGCAATCATAACTGTGACCAGCAATGATGAATCCTTAAAGCAGCCCAAAGTCGCTAAGTGTACAGTAACTGTTCTCCAGGCGGTACAAAAGCTCACAATAGAATCCAGTCTTACTATGAGCAAATCGAAATCTGGTAATTTGAATCCGGTTATTCTTCCCGATACCGCCACAAACAAAAAGCTAACATATACCTCCAGTAACCCGTCAATAGTATCTGTTACACAGTCCGGTACCCTTTCCGCAAAGGCTTGTGGAAGTTGCGATATTACCTGCGAAACGACAGATGGGTCTGAACTCAAAGCCGTCTGCCATGTGACCGTAATCCAAATGGTATCAAATCTGCGGCTTTCACAAACTTCCAATCTGGTTATTAAATCCGGGTCATCTGTGAAAGTAAACGCAACTGTAGCTCCTCAGGACGCCACCAACAAGAAGTTGAGTTGGACATCTTCCAACTCAAATGTTGCAAAAGTTGATAATGGGAGAATCACCGCTGTTAACGGTGGTGATTGTACAATAACCTGTTCAACGACAGATGGAAGTGAAAAGAAAGCCACTGTATCTGTACATGTGCCTACGTTCAGCGTTTCTAAAACTGATTATACGATAGCAAGTAAAAACACACTGAGTATACCAATAGATATTAATGGCAATCAAAGACTTAGTATCTTCTATAATACAGCATGCTTTGACGCTCGTCTGAGTGGCGATATAATATATGTTACTCCACTGAAGGCAGGTAGCGGGTCAATAAAGATCTCAAATGCAAATACAAACAAAGATGATGTCACTATAAGAATAAAAGTTGATCAATCTGCCATGTATATGTCAGACAGAGAACTTATAGAAATGGCTAAAGGCTACTTTTATTTAAAAGGTGGTTCTGAAAGCGGGATAACCGGTACAGCCATTGATCATAACGGAGATGTATCATATGTAACTATCGCATATAATTTTCATTGCTATATAGTAAAAGTAAATAGAAAAACAGGACTCGGCCTTGGCTTGACAAAAGTATTCTGATTAATTCAGTACAATTCATATGGTATGAACACCAAGATGATTAAACCTATGGGTGGTCACACATTCCTCTGGGTTGCTTGTCAGTTTCATCTGTAACTCAAATGCTTTTCTACTTTGGTCAATGTTGATGTAAACAAATAGCAAGGAGTATGTCGATGATGAAAAAAAACACTCCATTTTTGCTAATCATATTATGTATGCTTTTGATGATTCAACCTTCCTTCAGCGAAAATGCCCTCATCAAATTTGATAGTAAAATGATGTCTTCTGTTTCAAGTCAGATAAATGAAGCAACGGACTTAACTTTAACAGAGGATTACAGAGCAGTTCTGGCAGCTTTGTTGACTCTTGAGTTTCAGGTTCAGGAGCCTGATATCGCAATTGATTTCACGTCGCCAATCTATGCATCAAAAAGCGGCACCATGGCTGCTGTATCTTTCAATACCACGCGAGGGTATGTATTAGTTATTTATCAAATGAATCCACTCACCACATACTATAGTTTTGCTGACAGTTCTGATTCAGCAGTTGCAAAAGCAGCCCTGGAAATGAGTAGTGATGATGTCTGGGAAGTCTCCTACCAGCTTTACCTGGAAAAGCTGACCCTGCTCGTTCAGCAAATCCAATAAGCTAATAAAGGTACTATGAAGGAGTATTGCCATGAATAAAAAGTTGATTTGCATATTCATTGCGGTTGTTCTGATGCTAAGCGCTATTACAAGTCTTGCCGATAAATCAGAAGGCGATATGTATACTTTCTGTCCGGCTATGAGCACATTGTATTACAATACAATGCTTAAAAACTTTCTCGACTTGACCGAGTCGCAGGCAGCATTAATTCAAGTAACTTCAGATGGATTCAAAGATGGCAATCTCGTTTATTCAGATCCACTGCAAAATACATTCTTTTTCTTTGGCGGAGCATCAAGCGAATATGATACTGCTACAACCGCATATATCTATTGCTCATTAAAAGACAGCAGCACTTTAAAAAACATTCCTATGATCATATGGGCTTCCGTCATTGATTTTAAATATACTGGAGAAATAAAGCAAACCGGATCATCTTTCCTGGAATGGGTTAATGAAGAAAGGACGGACGGAGACACATACACTTCTCCCTACTTCAATGCAACGTATTCAGAAAAGTCCGGAGAGAATTGTACTTTGCTTCTTATCAAGCGATAATTGGATCTTTGCCGTTTGTTCAAACAAATTTTCAAGTGCACCTGACTGTAAAGCCCTGAAAGCCAGGTCCACAACCTGTAAATCCCATGATAATGATTCAGATTAATCTATTTAATGGAGGATTGATACAATGTCCATGACCAAATGTCCGGAATGCAATGGTGACGTCTCCACCCGGGCCGAAACCTGCCCTCATTGCGGGTATCCGCTGAAGCCAAAGCAGGAAGCCGTGCCTGAAGAGTATGTGCTTTCGAAAGGGAGCGCAAAAGTAAGCGGGTTCGCTTCTTTCCTGAGAGTAATGGCCTGGATTAGCTGGGGCGGTGGTCTGATCATTTCAATAGCGGGAGCTCAGGTTACGGAATTGGGGAGATACAGTACCTCAACACATTTTTCGTTTACAAACTTCCTCACGCTGTTCATTTCATACTTCATTTATGGCATACTGATGATGTGCATGGCCACCGTTGTGGATCAGGTTTCCAGTACCTACAGCATCGTTTCCGGACTGGGTCTGGGGAAGAGGAAAGAGTCGAAGACCAGCTCCG
>ONWQ01000549.1 GCA_900321565.1 uncultured Eubacteriales bacterium | reverse complement strand
CGCTTAAATGATGCCCCGCTTACTGACGGAGAAATGCAGCAGATTTTGGAACAAATCAAAAATCTTCGCACTCCAGTCCGGCTGAATGGGTTTATAAACGGCAAAACTGTCACCATTAAGAGAGATAATCCTGCAGATAGCTTGCATTTTGGGCACGAAATCAGCTTAAAAATCTACGACCGTCAAGAAATTGCTGGTGGGCAAAGCCGCTATCAAATTGCCGAGCAGCCAGTTTTCCCAGCTAAGAATAAGCTACTGAACTCCCGCCGGGGTGATTTCACGCTCCTCATCAACGGTATGCCGGTCATCCATGTGGAGCTGAAAAAAAGCGGTATTCCAATTAGCCAAGCATGCTATCAGATAGAAAAGTATTCACACGAAGGTGTATTTACAGGCTTGTTTGCACTAGTACAGATCTTTGTTGCTATGACACCGGAAGAAACTCTGTATTTTGCAAACCCTGGGCCAGATGGAAAATTTAATCCAGATTACTATTTTCATTGGGCAGACTTCAATAATGAGCCAGTCAATGATTGGGAGAAGATCGCGACAGACTTGCTGTCCATCCCGATGGCCCATCAGATGATTGGTTTTTATACCGTCGCAGATGATACCGATGCAACGCTGAAAGTTATGAGGAGTTATCAGTATTATGCTGCATCTGCAATTTCTCAGGCGGTAGCAAAACGCAGATGGTCCGAACCTGGTCAGCGTGGTGGCTTCATCTGGCATACTACTGGCTCCGGCAAGACTATGACTAGTTTCAAGTCTGCACAGCTCATTGCGAATTCCGGTGATGCGGACAAGGTTGTATTTCTCATGGATCGCATCGAACTCGGCACACAGTCATTGCAAGAGTATCGTGGGTTCGCTGACGATTCAGACTCTGTACAGGCCACCGAAAACACCGGCGTTTTGGTGACAAAGCTAAAAAGCCCAGACCCAGCAAACACCCTTATTGTTACATCAATTCAGAAGATGAGCCGCATCATGGAGGAAGGCGGCTACAAGGCAAAGGATATTGAGCTTATCAACCGCAAACGTGTCGTGTTTATCGTGGACGAGTGTCATCGTGATACATTTGGTGAAATGATCATGAATATTAAGAACACATTCCCAAACGCCATGTTCTTCGGATTTACCGGCACCCCAATCCATGATGAGAATAAAAAGAAGATGAACACCACCACCGACGTCTTCGGTAATGAGCTTCATCGTTATTCTATAGCGGATGGTATTCGTGATAAAAACGTTCTTGGATTCGATCCGACTATGGTAATGACATACAAGGATCAGGATGTGCGCGAAGCTGTTGCTCTGGATAAGGCCAAGGCCGAGACTATATCGGACGTGTTCACCAGCCCAAAGAAGCAGAAGATTTACTATGAATACATGGATTCGTCCATCGTCCCGATGGCTGGCTATGTCGGCAGTGATGGGAAATATGTCCACGGTATCGAAGATTATCTCTCTCCAGCACAATATGATCGCGATGAGCATCGTAAGGCAGTTATCGAGGATATTCGATCAAACTGGATTAGACTCAGTCGCAATGGTAAATTCCACGCAATTTTCGCCACCAGCAGTATTCCAGAAGCTATCCAGTATTATCGGCTCTTCAAGACTGAAGCCCCGGAGCTGAAAGTAACACCTCTGTTTGACCCAAACGTAGACAACACGGCTGGCGCAATTTTTAAAGAAGATGGGCTTGTGGAACTCCTCAAGGATTATAACGAAAGATACGGCGTAGAATATACAATTCCAACCTTTGGAGCCTACAAAAAAGATGTTTCTCTCCGCTTAGCACATAAAAAACCATATACAGATATTGCAAGTCATCCGGAAAAGCAGATTGACCTTCTTATTGTCGTTGATCAAATGCTCACTGGCTTCGACTCTAAATGGGTTAACACTCTGTATCTGGATAAGGTCCTACGCTATGAAGGGCTAATCCAAGCGTTCTCCCGCACTAACCGTCTGTTTGATCCTGCCGAGAAACCTTTCGGCATTATCCGCTACTATCGCAAACCTCATACCATGAAACGCAATGTGGAAGATGCGTTCAAGCTCTATTCTGGCGAACGCACCTATGGCGTCTTCGTGAGCAAGCTTGGTGACAACTTAGATAAGTTGAACGCAATATATGCGGAGATCGATTCTCTATTCACTTCTGCCGGGATATCAGGTTTCGAAAAACTTCCAGACGATCTGGCGACAAGAGGAAAATTCGCAAAGCTGTTCAAAATCTTCAACGCATACCTGGAATCAGCTATTATTCAGGGCTTTACTTGGAATAAGCTCGAATATAAGGTTGACGAGGAAGACGGTAAAACGAGAAAAATAAAGGTCGCGCTGGATGAGACCATCTACTTGACGCTTGCACTGAGGTATAAAGAGCTCTTTGCACCTGGGCCTGGGCCGACGCCAGGCGGAGATGATCTCCCATATGAAATTGATCCTCACCTTACCGAAATCAATACGGGGAAGATTGATCATGATTATATGGAGTCCCGTTTCCGGAAGTACCTCAAACAGCTTCAAGATGGTGTCGAAACTACCGCTGCGCTGAAGGAACTTCACAAATCATTTGCCGTACTCACCCAGGAGCAGCAAAAGTATGCAAAGATCTTTCTTACAGACGTTCAGCAAGGCAATATTATTGTCGAGGAAGACAAAACACTGATTGATTACATAAACCAGTACCAGACTGAGGCACAAAATGACCGAATTCACAAATTTGCATCCGCAATTGGTGTAGACGAAACATTCCTGCGCACATTCATGGAACGGCACGTGACCGCTGAAAACATTAATGAATTCGGCCTCTTCGACCGTCTGAAAGCTACAGTAGACAAAGACGTCGCCAAAGCATATTTTGAAAAGATCGAAGAACAGAAGATAAAGCCATTCCGTGTACCAGCAAAGGTTGATACTGTACTCCGTAAATTTATCCTGAGTGGTGGACACGACTCGGACTGAGTTCCTAATAATGTAAAATCAATAATGAGGGCTTGTTGTATGCTATAATTGATAGTATATGACAAGCCCTCAAACTTTACTTCCAGAGCTTCGGTTTAGAGGGTTTTCTGATGAGTGGAAACAGCGTAGACTTGGGGATATTCTGAAATATGAGCAGCCACAGGCATATATTGTCGAATCGACTGAATACGATAACAATAATAAAACGCCGGTTTTGACCGCTGGTCAAAGCTTTATATTAGGTTATACGGATGAAGAGTTTGGAATTAAAGAAGCCTCAGAAAAAACACCAGTTATTATTTTCGACGACTTCATGACGACGACGCATTATGTCGATTTCCCCTTTAAAATCAAGAGTTCTGCAATGAAGTTGCTAACGGTAAGAGATAGGGGAAAGGATAATTTTTACTTTGCCTACATGGTTCTTGATAGAGTCGATTATATCGTCCAGAACCATGAACGGCATTGGATATCCAAGTTCGCTGAGTTTAATGTCTTGACACCGTCATATGAAGAACAGGCAAAAATCGCTAAGTTCCTGTACAGGATTGACAGGCTCATCACCTATCATCAGCGTAAGTATGACCGGCTGAAAAACGTCAAAAAATCTATGCTTGAAAAAATGTTTCCGCGTGATGGCAGCAATGTCCCGGAAATCCGTTTTGCCGGTTTTACCAACCCTTGGGAACAGCGTAAGCT
>ONWQ01000550.1 GCA_900321565.1 uncultured Eubacteriales bacterium | reverse complement strand
TGCATACCTGAAAAGTGGCAAGAGTCCCGAGGAAATCATGACGTTTCTGAAGCCCCGAGCGCGTTTAGTGTAATTTTTGCAAAGATATCTCAATGCCAAAAACAGCATGGCTATGGAGAAAGCTCTTTCCATCAGCCATGCCTTTTTTGTAACTCGCACCTGTTTTATCTCTCTACCCGGACTTCGACATTCTTTCCTGAGAAGGCAATACCAAATCTGACGATTTCGCCTACGCTCCGCTCTTCCAGGTCTCTCGCATAGTTTTTGTCTTTTGTCTGGTCAAGTGCGTCCTCTGCCAAATCAGTCAGCTTGTCCTTTTCCGATGACGACACCGCTTTGAACTCCATCAGAATGCCGGGAAGTCCTTTGGCTTTGGGTTCGAGCTGAAGATCGAATCTGCCTTCCCCGGCTTCTCTGTTAGAGCGTATGTAATACTTTGAGGAAAGGCTCGCTACAAGCCCGAGTACCATTCCATGATAGAAACCTTCTGCAGCACCATCATAAAAGGAAATACTGGTGATCATATATTTTCTGAGTGCCTCCTGCAGTCGCCGGGCATCACTCAGATAAACGGCCTTCTCTATTTCTGAAATAATGTTTCCCGATTGCTGCGTACGGATCCAGCTGAGGATCTCCGTGTTATATATTCTCCGGATCTCGGCATTGGGAAGACGCAGAGAAGCAAATGTGCCGATCTCTGTTTCCGCAGGGCTCTCTGCGGGCGTAAGATATCCGGCCAGAAGAAGGAAACTGAAGATCGTATCATTTCCATCCGTCATGCGCGGATAGACAACTTCCATGTCCAGTGACGCGTGAATCTCCTCCCCCTGCATGACCTTTGTCAGATCATCTGCGATCTCCGGTGTAAGCCCTGTAAGGATCTCACGTATGATCTCATTGTCACTTGTGTTGGCCCAGTAGGGCTTTGCCTGACCGCCGGAGGCAAAATAGTTCGTGACGGACCATGGATTATAGATCTCTTCGTTTCCGAAACGATAGCCGTCATACCAGTACCGTATCTCATCCATCGCAGATGTCCGGTGGTAATATGCAGCCATTTCCCGGACTTCATCTTCTGTAAATCCAAAATATTCGCTGTACTTTTCATCAAGTACCGTGTTCACCATGGGATTATTCAGACCACTGAACAGGTTTTCCTTGGAGACCCGCATGATTCCCGTCAGAACTCCAAACGCAAGATCTGTATTATCTTTCAGACCGCCGGACAGGAAATTCCGCATAAAGGAGACCACTTCCTTATAGAAGCCTCTGGAGTATCCCTGCTGGATCGGCGTGTCATATTCATCGATCAGGATCACAACTTTTGAGCCATGATGAACAGAAAGCATGTGTGCAAGATTCAACAGGGAACGCTGAATTTCAACGCTGTTGAGTGTTCCCTTTTCCATTCTGTTTATGTAATTTTTTGCATCTGCGTCAAGCGCTGCACTTTCAGACAGCTCCGGATGCCGTTTGTATTCATCCTTCACGACCAGACGGATCGCTTCCAGGGATTCTTCCCAGGTACTGTATTTAACATCTTTGAACGTCAGCATGATGACGGGATAAACGCCCTGAAGAGACTGGTACTTTTCACCGCACGTCCAGATCTTCTTATCGACAAAATACTTTGCAGTATCATCCTCAGTCTTTTCAAAGAAGGTCTTGATCGTATTGATGGCAAGCGTTTTACCAAAACGGCGCGGGCGCGTAAACAGAGTCACCATATTGTGGTCATCGATCAGATCCCGGATCAGAAGCGTTTTATCCACATAATAGCATTCACTGGATATTTCGATATAAGAAGTATTTCCGATCGCGAACGGGAGCAGCGCCCGATCATCATCTTCCGCTTCTTCAGGCACCTTCATACCTGCGTCTTTCATATACTGTTTCACGGATTCTACCGGAATCTTCCAGTTTCTGCCTGACCGGAATGCTCCACACAGTTTTCCTTCACCGCATAAACCAACGACCCGGCGGCTGGTCATCTTCAGAAGCTTCGCAGCCTCTGTTGTCCCTATATATTCATTATGATTTCCCATTGTCCTACCCCCCCAATCAGAAACATCTTAACACGAATAAGAAATCCGGTCAATTTAATCGGAAATAGCATCCTTATTATTTCTGGCTTTGTCCTGCCCTCTTCCGTATAAAGCACCCCTGAAGCTTTTCAACCGCTGGCTTCATCCGGCTTTCTCGCGACACAATGCAGGCGGAAAAAACCTCTCTTTTCGCCAAGTTCCAGGTGCAGGCCGGCATTATTGCAGAGCGCTCTCACTTCTTCTGTCCCATACACATGCACATCCCCGTGGCCTGCCAGGTTGATCACAGGCATCTCAATATGGTTCATAAACCATCGGACTGCAGCCGTTTTTGCAGTCATATCACGGAGGATCAGGCGTCCGCCCGGGCGAAGGACACGGCAAAC